>CALVPN010000001.1 GCA_944351375.1 uncultured Bacilli bacterium
CACCACCACCTGTATTGGTTCCCGTGACAGTTACTGTGATATTTCCTGTTTCTTTTGTTTCTCCATCATAGGTAAAACGATATTTTAGAGTATAGGTATTTGGTGTTGAAATTATACCTGATGATATGTCAATATTAGGGGAAACACTACTAAGACGCCAGTTGCTTGTCTCACTCGTTACATCTGTTGAACCGTTATAAACTTTTATATTATAATCCAAAATATTGTTTATATTAAATGTCTCTACAGTAATAGCACTTGCTCTAATACTTAGATTGGCACTTTGTTTTTTCAATTCATAAGTGGCTGGTTGGCTATTTAGTCCATCATATTTTTGGAATGTAGCAACAACTTTATAAGTACCATAAGGATTACTTGGATTATTAACTGTATAACTTGTATTAGTTGTAAATCCTAGTAAAGTATTGTTAAAGTAAACATTATAACCAAAATCTCCATATGCTGAATCAGTAGTACCAGGGTTAACAGCATTCCATGAAAGTTTAACACTACCATTAGAATATGTTGCAGATAAACCTGTTGGTGTAGCTAAATTGCTTGTTTCAACATTACCAGATGGTTCATGATCTTTTTTGAAGTATTCATATGTAGTTGATCCTGTATAACCTGTACCAGCAACTTTTGCAGTAGAGCTACCTGATACTAGAGGTACTCTTGAGACACTTTCTGGCATTTTGAATTCTTCTTTATTATCTTCGAAAACTTCATTGGCAATAGCTGTAAATAATCTATCACGTTGTACAGTTCCTGATAGGTTATGACAATAATAACCTTGACTAACTAAATCGGCATTAGTTTTTTCATAACCATACCACATAGCGATAACAGTTTTTGTAGTATATCCAACTACCCAAGAATCTCTAATAGCATCATCAGCCATACCAAGTCTTTCTCTAGTAGCTTCATCAAAGTTAGTGGTACCAGTTTTCATGGCAACTCTATCCATCGCACCACCACCAGTTATACTAGTATCATCTAATATGCTTGTAATCATAAAGGCAGTAGAATCTTCCATAGCTTTTGTTTTGTTACTTTCATGAGTATATTCTTCTCCAGTATTAGTTATAACAACTTTACTAACAGCATATGGTTCATTATAGTAACCACCATTAGAGAAAGCAGCATAAGCAGCAGCCATATCTAGAGAATTAACACCTGTAAAGGCTCCTAGAGAATGTGCTTCATGAATTTTTCCATTTTCTATTTCAGGTTCAATTCCTAATTTTTGGACAAATTCAATTATTTTGGCATTATCTACTTGTTGGAAAGCTTTAAGGGCAGGAATATTTCTTGATAAAGATAAAGCTCTTCTTGTAGTCATATTACCCATAAATTTTCCATCCCAGTTATTTATTTCTTGACCAGTACTATAAGAATATGGTTCATCAACAAACATTCTATAGTTATCATTACCATCATTATAACCAAATGTTGAAGCATTATTATATTCAATTAAAGGTCCATAATCAAATAATGGTTTAGCAGTTGAACCAGGTTGCCTTCTAATTGTATCACTAGTTGCAAAGTTTAAAGTATTTACACCAGTTTTATTTCTTCCTGCTCCAATCGCTAATATTTTTCCACTTTCACTATCTAAAACAGTAACACCACTTTGAATAACATCATTAACCCAATTATATTTCTCTCCGCTCATAACCCTATTAAGACCATCTTGTTTATCTCTATCTAAATTAGTATATATTTGCATAGAAACTGTGTATGGATTTTGGCCAATTTTATCTTCAACTTCAGCGACAACAGTATCAATATAGCCTTGATATTCACTATTCCCACTTGTATCTGCTGCAGCATTGTAATTAACAAGACTTTCAATACTAATTGAACTTGCTAGTTCTCTTTCTTCTTCAGTAATGTAACCATGGCGTTCCATTAAGTAAAGAACAGTATCTCTTCTTTTGGTTACAGCCTCTATATTATCTTCATTGGTTGGACGATAAGTATTAGGGGCTTGGAACATACCTGCAATAATACTAGCTTCAGCCAAGTTTAAGTCTTCGATGTCTTTGTTAAAATAAACTCTTGCTGCTTGACTAACACCATAGACATTTCCACCTAAACCATGATTATTAACATAAAACTCTATAATTTGTTCTTTTGTATAATTCTTTTCTAGTTTGAATATTGATAAATAAATATCTTGGAACTTTCTTATAACACCATCGAGACCTGTAGCGATACTAGATGTTAAACTGTTTTTAACAACTTGCATTGATAGAGTAGAAGCACCACCAGCATCAGAATTACCAAATACTTGTCCAATAGATGCTCTTAAAAAACGTGGAGCATCAAAACCATTATGTTGGAAAAATCTTGAATCTTCTGTAGCGATTATAGCATCTACTAGTACTTCAGGTAATTGTTCATAAGTTACTTTATCACGCATTTCACTACCAAGTTTGGCATATTCTTCACCATTTATGTCATATAAGACAGTAGGTTCACTACTATCTAGTTTTTTAGCATCAAATTTAGGGTTAGATGATATTGCAATATAGATCATAAAGACAATACCTGCTAGCATTACTAAGATACCGAGAGATAGTATAATAATTAAAATTGTATTTACTATCTTTTTTTGCTTTGGTTTATTTTTAACACTATCTACTAGTTTAGCAATACCTACAATAATTAGGATGCCAACTCCCATAAATACTGTAAATAATAATCCTAGAATAAAGTATCCTACAATCATTAAAATAACAAATAAGCTTGCAAATATTAAGAATAGTTTTTTATCTTGTTTTGTTTTGCTTCTTCTAGTTTTATTTGTATTCTTAGATTTACTATTTTTATTAGTTCTTGTTTTAGCCATTTTTTACCTCCAAAAATTCATCTACTACAGTTAAGTAGTCAAGTCTAGGACGATATTTTTCTTTTAATAAATAACCTTTGTTTTCAAAATAAGTAAGCGGAATTGATTTTCGTTCATTATTTTTAATAAAAGAAAAAAGGTCCTCTGCTTTTAATAAATATGTTTTATTAAGTACACAAAAGCGTACAATTATAAAGCCGATTCCCCCATGATTTGTAATATTTTCTAAATGTTTTATTTGGTGTTTATGAATATTTGCTAGTGGGAAAGAAGTCTTATTTTTAGTCTCTTTGGCTTCAAAGTCAATATAATAGCCTTTATAGATACCATTATAGTCAGTAGTAGATGGTTCCATATAGAAAGCTTCTTTAATAGTAGAAGTTCTATCTTTTCTAAAATCTACTTTTGTAACTTTTATTGGTGTAGGCTTTTTATATATATATGCAAGATCTTTCTCTCTATAGTAACTATTTGTTTCATTTATATCATCTTCTAAAGTCATACCACGATGTGAGTAGTTAATTACTTGTTCATGACTTTTTTTTATCCCAGTAGGATAATTCATCTTTATCACCTATTAGTAATTATACTATATCTTTTTAGAAATATCTATAATTATTGATTATTTTTCTTTCTAGTGAATTGATATATTTTAGTATCATCTATAGCAGCCTTTTCATAAGGCTTTGTTGTTCTTTCTTTTCTTTTTATTTCATATAGTTTTACGTTGTCATTAGCTTTTTCATTAATACATGTACTTAAGAATGGAATTCTCTTTGCTATAAAAGATGTTATGCTTATATATGAGTTTTCTAGTATTACAAATTCTTGTTTGCAAGCATCTTGATATTCTTTACTGTAATCAAGTAATGCTGGTTTATTATTTTTACCTTTAAAGTAAAAGAATTCTTCAATTATCTTATCATTTTTATTAGATTGTTTTTCTATAAATTTATTATCTTTATTGTTTTTATTATATTCAAATTCTTTAGGTGGTAATGTTTCTTTTGTTATATGGATACAGTCATCTTTGATGTGATATATGTGTTTTATGTTTTTATTATCAACTAGTTTTACTATAAATTCATTATTGTTATTTTCATCGATATTATGTCTCATTATAAAAGTGTATTCATTTTTTTCAACATCACCAATTAATAGGTGGTCTAAGTAAAGTTTATCATTATTATCTCTATTAAGGGAAAAAGCCCAGTTTTTACCTTTGAAACGAATACGTTTTTCATTATTAATATCTTTAAAGACTCCCATTCTTTCAATTGTGTTGTTTTTAATATTTAATAGTCTAAACCATCCTTTTTCTGCTAATGGTCTATAACCTTTTATTTCAAAAAAACTTATTAGTTCTTCACTTTCTAAAAATTCTTTAATATTTTCCATTAAATCCATAATGTGTTCCTCCTCAAAATTAGATATTATTATACTACAATATATTATAATGTCAAAGAAAAACTTGTTTTGTCGAATTTGTTGTTATTTTTTCTTTTTTTAATTACTATGTAAATAAGGATGGTGATTCTTATGAATAATAATGATGTAATACTTATATTATCTAGTCTTAGTAATAAAATTAAAGAAGCTTTAATGATAAGAGATGCAGAAGTTCTTTTAGAAAAGATTGACAAAAAGTGATATATTTTCTAAAATAAGAGTGTAAAGGGATTGGTGATTTAGATGTATCAGAATAAAATTACCTTAACACCACAGGAAATATTAGAGAAAGACTTTAAGATTGATACAAGAGGGTATCGTCTTAAAGAAGTTGATCAATTTCTTGATGTTATCATTGGTGATTATGAACAATTTTTTATAATTATTGATAGTCTTGAAAAAGAAAAAGCTGAATTACTTAGAGAAATTATGTCTTTAAAACAAGAACTTAGAAATGCTAAAGTTAATGTTGAGATTGCTAAAAATAATAGTGATACAACAGAGATTAGTAATCTAGATATTTTAAGAAGACTTAGCAAACTTGAAAAAGAAGTTTACGGCAAAGATGATTAATATTTTAGGCAAGTGCTGGGATTAATTCCTAGAGGAAAGTCCATGCTCACACATTCTGAGATGAATGTAGTGTTTGTGCTTAGGGAAAAAATAACCTAAGGTAGTGCTTTTGGTACTAACGGCTTAGTCTTTACCTAAAGATTTTCTATGGTAAAGACTTATAAAGTGCCACAGAGACGAGTGTCTGGGAAACTAGACTATGTGAAACGCGGTAAACCCCACAAGTGAGAAACCCAAATTATGGTAGGGGAGCTTTAAAAGAAGAAATGAATTCTTTTAAGGACTAGAAATAGTAGATAAATACTTGCCACCTAGTAATAGGTACAGAACATGGCTTATTAAATATTAATTATTATGAATTGGAGACGAATTTATGAAAGAGTTAGGTGAATACCTTCAAGATACAAGACGAAGTAATGGTGTTAGTATAGAGGAAGCAGCAAGTGATTTAAATGTTGATGTTTCATATCTTGAAAATATAGAGAGTGCTAATGTTAGAGCTTTTAAAGATGTATATTATTTGAAGGGACTAGTTAAAAGTTATGCTAAGTATTTGGGATTAGATGAAGCGAAAATTCAAGATGAGTTCAATGATTTTTTATTTGAGCATACTTCTAAAATATCTCTTGATGATATTATGAGTGCCAAAAAGAAAAAAGAAGAGGAAGAAAGATTAGAAAATACTAAAAAAATACAGTCCCCTTATACTAAAGAATATAAAAAAAAGATAAGAAAATTACCATTTATTTTAGCAGGGTTGATTTTTTTAATTGCTATTATTATTTCAGTAATAGTTATTAAAACTATAAATAGAGAACCTGCTATTACTAGTGAGTTGAAAGGAATAGAAGTTTATGAATACACCTACTAAATTAACGTTTTTAAGAATTATTTTAACCATTGTAATGATTATAATTTTAATATTTCCATTTTATTTAGTTGGATTTAATTTTCCTCAATATGAAGTAGGGGGAATATATATAAGATTAGAATATATAATAGCAGGGGTAGTATTTATTGTTGCTAGTCTGACTGATTTTCTAGATGGGTATTTGGCTAGGAAAAATAATCAAGTAACTGATTTAGGAAAAATGTTAGATGCTATAGCTGATAAAGCATTAGTAAATAGTGCTTTAATTATATTAGCTTATAAAGGATTTATTCCTGTTGCTATTCCTGTTATTATTATATTTAGGGATACTATTGTTGATGCCATTAAAATGCAAGCATCTAGTAAGGGTAAAGTAGTAGCTGCTATTAGATCTGGTAAAATTAAAACAGCTTCAATGATGGTTGGATTAGTTTTGACATTTTTCTATAATTTACCATTTGAATTTTGGAATATTAGAGTTTCTGATTTTCTAGTTTATTTTGCAACTATTATGTCTATTATTTCTATGATTGAATATTTTAATCTTAATAAGAAGTTAATATTGGAACCAAAAGAAGAATAATTTGGTTCTTTTTTTATTCGTTTTTTAAAATTGTTAAGAGCAATTTTAAAAAAATAGCCTTTTTAGAACGACAAAATTTATTTTTCAAACTTTTGTTCGAAAAATGCTTGACAATTTTTATTTCTCTTTATACAATGGTATTGTAATTAATTTATACAAGGAGGAAGTTATGAGTAAAATGGCTAGCAAAGGCAGTAAAGATAAAAATTTAGAAAGTGTTTTAGCTGATATAGAGAAACAATTTGGTAAAGGAGCTGTTATGAGACTTGGGGATAATCCTCATATGAAGCTTGATGTTGTTTCTAGTGGATGTTTAAGTTTAGATGTTGCTCTTGGTATAGGAGGATATCCTAAGGGAAGAATTATTGAAATTTATGGACCTGAATCTAGTGGTAAAACTACTTTTGCACTACAAGCTATAGCAGAAGTACAAAAAAAAGGAGGAAGAGCAGCTTTTATTGATGCAGAACATGCACTTGATCCTGTTTATGCTAAAAGACTTGGTGTTAATACTAATGAACTTATTTTGTCACAACCTGATACTGGTGAACAAGCACTTGAAATTTGTGAGGCTTTAGTTAGAAGTGAGGCAGTTAGTATTGTTGTTATAGATTCAGTAGCAGCGCTTGTTCCTCAAGCAGAGATTGATGGGGAAATGGGAGATTCTCATGTTGGTTTACAAGCTAGACTTATGTCACAAGCTTTACGTAAGTTAAGTGGTACTATTAATAAGACTAATACTATTGCAATTTTTATTAATCAATTAAGAGAGAAAGTTGGGGTTATGTTTGGTAATCCTGAAACTACTCCTGGTGGTAGAGCTTTAAAATTTTATTCTACTATTAGACTTGATATTAGACGTAATGAACAACTAAAAATTGGGGATAAAGTTATGGGTAACAAAACTACTGTTAAAGTTGTTAAAAATAAAGTAGCTCCTCCATTTAAAACTGCTGTTGTTGATATTATGTATGGTGAGGGTATATCAAAAGAAGGTGAGCTTATAGATTTAGGTAGTGAAGCTGGTATTATAGAAAAGACAGGAGCATGGTATTCTTATAATGGTGAGAAGCTTGGTCAAGGTAAAGAAAATGTTAAATTACTACTTAAAGATAGAGTCGAATTAAGAGATGAGATTGAAGAAAAAGTAAGAGAGTTTTATGGTATTAGTTTAGATAAAAATAGTAAAGAATAAAAGAAGTCGTTTGACTTCTTTTAAAGTGCTTAAAACCATATCAGCTTAAAACCATATCTTGACAACATTAAATTTAAAACTTACAATATAATTAGATTATAGTTTAGATTTTTATTTAAAGTATATTCTAATGGAGGTATAATATGGAACAGTTTTTATTCTCCATTTTACTTGTAATTTTTGGATTAGTTGGTGGTTTTGGATTAACTTTTTTAGTTGCTTATTTAAGAGAAGGAGCAACTTCTAAAAAAATAGATAAAATGTTAAAAGATGCAGAAAAAAATGCTGAAAAGATAAAACGCGATGCTGTTATGGAAGCGAAAGAGAAATCTTATCAGTTGAAACTTGAAGTAGATAAAGATATTAAAGAAAAAAAATCAGAGCTTAAAGATAGTGAAAATAAGCTATTACAAAGAGAAGCAAGTTTAGATAAAAGAGATGAATTGTGTCAAAAACGTGAATCTACTTTAGATGAGAGAGAAGAGAAGATAATTCAAAGACAAAAAGAAATTCAAGAAAAAGAAGCAAAAGTGGAGAAAATTAAGAAAGAACAAATTAATTTGCTTGAAGAAATTTCAGGTTATAGTAAAGAGAAAGCTCATGATTTGATTATGAAAAATGTTAAAGAATCTATGAGTAGAGAAATTGCTATTTATATTAGTGAACAAGAAAATGATGCTAAAATGACTGCTGATAAGAAAGCTCAAGAAATGATTGTTAGTTCTATGCAAAAATATGCAGCAGATATTGCAAGTGATCAGACAGTTACTGTTGTTAGTTTGCCTAATGATGAGATGAAAGGTAGATTAATTGGTAGAGAAGGTAGAAATATTAGAACTATTGAAGCTGTTACTGGTGTTGATTTAATTATTGATGATACTCCTGAGGCAGTTGTATTATCTAGTTTTGATCCTTTAAGAAGGGAAATGGCTAGATTAACACTTGAAACTTTAATTAAAGATGGAAGAGTTCATCCTACAAGAATTGAAGAAGTTTATGATAAAGTATGTAAAGAAACTAAAGAAAAAATCTTAGAGTATGGAAATAGTGCTTTGTTTGAGCTTGGTATTACTAAAATGGCTCCTGAATTAATTGAAATAATTGGTAGACTTCATTTTAGAACTAGTTATGGACAAAATGCTTTACAACATTCTTTAGAAGTTGCTAATTTAGCTGGTCTTATGGCTGGTGAGATTGGGGAAGATGTATCTCTTGCTAAAAGAGCTGGACTTTTACATGATATTGGTAAAGCAGTTGATCATGAAATTGAAGGTAGTCATGTTAGTATAGGTGTTGAGCTTGCTAAAAAATATGGTGAAAATGATGTTGTAATTAATGCTATTGCATCTCACCATGGTGATACTGAACCAACTTCTGTAATTTCTACTTTAGTGGCAGTAGCTGATGCTTTATCTGCTAGTAGGCCTGGTGCTCGTAATGATTCATTGGAAAATTATGTTAAGAGATTAACTCAGCTTGAAGAAGTTGCTAATGATATTGGTGGAGTTTCTAAAGCTTATGCGATGCAAGCAGGAAGAGAACTTAGAGTTATAGTTGAACCAGATGAAATAGACGATTTAGAAGCTCATAAAGTAGCTCGTGATATTAAAGAAAAAATAGAATCTACTTTAAACTATCCTGGTACTATTAAAATAACAGTAGTAAGAGAGACTAGGGCAGTTGAAGAAGCTAAGTAAAGGACATAAAGAAATTTATAGTCCTTTTATTGTTGTCATAATAATTTGATTGACTTTATAATAATTATTATATTATAGTAATGTTTGAAATAGTTTTATTTCCTTTTATATGAGTTGTTTAAGTTAGGTGAGAAAGAGGTATGAACAAGGAAATTAATGGTTTAGTTGTTAGTAAAATTTTGTATGAAGAGTTAAATAAATATTTATTAAAAAAGGATATTATTCCTAAAATAGTTGATATTTCTATTGGGAATGATTTTGGGGGACAAATGTATGCTAAAATGAAAGAGGAAAAGATAACTAGTAATACATTAATTGATTTTGTTAGTGTTCATTTTGATAGTATGCAAATAGAAGAATTGGAAGATTATATAATTAGCATAAATCAAGATCCAACAATTACAGGTTTGATGATTCAATTACCACTACCTGATAATTTAAGGGCAGAAGAACGTAGATTGTTTGATATGATTGATCCTAAAATTGATGTAGATGGTTTAACTTCATTGTCAGCAGGAAACTTGAGTGTAGGTGATATATCATTAGTTCCTTGTACACCATTAGGAATAGATACTTTATTAAAAGTTTATGATGTTTCTTTAGAAGGTAGGAAGGTTGCTATTATTAATCGTAGTAATATTGTAGGTAAACCACTTGCCCAGTTAATGTTAAGAAATAATGCGACTCCTATAATTTGTCATTCTAAGACTAATAATCTTTCTAAAGTAACAAGTGATTGTGATATTGTAGTAGCTGCTTTAAATAAGCAAGAATTTATTACAGCAGACTATATTAAAGATGGGGCAGTTGTAATTGATGTAGGAGTTCATAAAAATAAAGAAGGAAAAACAGTTGGTGATGTAGAGTTTGATGGAGTGTATAAAAAAGCATCTTTAATAACGCCACCAATCGGTGCAGTAGGACCTATGACAATTTGTATGCTAGCTTATAATGCTGCTAAAAGTGTTTATGGAAAAGAGATTGATAATCTTTTAGAAGAAGGAATTATGAAAGCTAAAGGGTTAATTAAAACAAAAAATAGAAACCTATAAGTTCCTATTTTTTTATATCTAAAATTATTGGTAAGATAAGTGGTCTTCTACCTGTTAAATTCATAATGAATGGTATTAAATCTAGACTTAGTTGATTTTTAATATCAGTAAATGTTGCTTTTTTATCTTTTAGTTTTTCGTTAATAACATTAGTTGCTTCTTTTTCAATTTTTTTAATTAATTCTTCATTTTCATTTACTAAAACAAATCCTCTTGTTGTGATATTAGTCTTTGTTAATAATGTTCTTGTTGTAGAATTAATATTGGCAATGACTACTAAAATTCCATCACCTGCCATTATTTTTCTATCTCTAATGACAGCACTACCAACTTCACCAATTCTAGAACCATCTACATAAATATCATTATTAGGGTAACTATCACCTTTTGTTATTTTGTGATTATTTAAAATTAGACTGTCACCATTTTTCAATATGAAAGTATTTTCTTTAGGTATACCACAATCTATTCCAAGATTAGCATGTTGTTTTAACATTCTATAATCTCCATGGAATGGCATTAAGTATTTAGGTTTTAAAAGTCTTATCATTAGCTTTAATTCTTCTTGGTTGGCATGACCTGAAGTATGTAAATTGTTCATAGTCATGTTAGTAAAAACTTTAACCCCTTTTAAATATAACTTATTAATTGTTTTATGGATACTTAAAGCATTACCAGGGATAGCACTTGATGAGAAAATTACAATATCATCTGGTCTTAATTTTATTTGTTTGTGGGTTCCATCTGCTATTCTTGATAGAGCAGCAAGGGGTTCTCCTTGGGAACCAGTACAAAGGATTGTTACTTCTCCAGGTTTTAGGGTATTTGCAACTTCTGGTGTTACTAATAATTCTTTATGGTCAATATATCCACCTTTAATGGAGATATCAATATTATTTTCCATACTACGACCGAAGACACATATTTTTCTACCATGTTGATAACAAGATTCAAATATATGCTTTAATCTATAAATATTAGAAGCGAAAGTTGCGATTATAATACGATTATATTTGTATTTATCAAAAATATCAATGATAGCATCATCTACTCGTGATTCACTAATTGACATTCCTTCGTTTAGAGCATTAGTACTATCACTTATTAATAAATCTACTCCTTCTTCACCAATTTTAGCCATCTTATATAAATCTGCCATTGGTCCAATAGGAGTAAGGTCAAACTTAAAATCTCCTGTTGTTATAATTCTTCCATTTGGTGTATTTATACAGATACCGTGAGAGTCAGGGATAGAGTGAGTTGTTCTAATGAACTCTACTTCCATATGCTTAAATTTTAATTTTGTGTTTTCATCGTATGCAAATAAATTATCATATCTAATATTTCTGTCTTCTAATTTTAATTTAATTAATTCTTTAGCTTGATTAGGTGCATAGATAGCAGGAATATTAACACTTTGTAATAAAAAAGGTATTGCTCCTATATGGTCTTCATGACCATGGGTAATTAAAAGTGCCTTAATTTTATCTTCGTTTTCTTGTAAAAATGAGTAATCTGGAAGGACATAATCTATACCTAAAAGTTCTCCTTCTGCAAAAGATACTCCCGCGTCTATAACAATAATTTCATCTTCATGCATTACACAATACATGTTTTTTCCTACTTCTCCTAAGCCACCTAAAACAATTATTTTTGTTTCGTTTGACTTTTTATTCATTATTTCTCCTTTCTTTTATTTAAAACCTCGAAGAACTAACCGATATAGATTATACACTATTTTTTTTGTTTTGTCTATTACTAAAAAAACATTGACTTTATTAGGAAACACTGCTATAATTTTAATCGGTACATTTTATATCCCCACTAAAACTTAGACTGTGGGAAAGTTTAAGTTATTTAGTAAAGGAGAAAAATTATGAAAAGTTATATGCAAAAGAAAGAAACAGTAGAGAGAAAATGGTACGTTATCGATGCTGAAGGTAAACCTTTAGGTCGTGTGGCTAGTAAGGCTGCTCATATCTTACGTGGTAAGCATAAAGCTACTTATACACCTCATATTGATTGTGGTGACTATGTAATTATTGTTAATGCTTCTAAAGTTTTACTTACTGGTAATAAGTTAGAAGATAAGAAATATTATAGTCATTCTCAGTATCCAGGTGGATTAAGAACTAGAACTGCAAAAGAAATGATTGAGAAGTATCCTGAAGAAATGGTTGAGAAAGCTGTTAAAGGAATGTTACCAAAGAATCGTTTAGGTAGAGCAATGTATAAGAAACTATTTGTATATGCAGGTAGTGATCATAAACATATGGCTCAAAAACCTAGCGAGATGGATGTATAGGGAGGTTAAATTATGGCAGATAAGAAAAAAGTATATACTGGAACTGGTAGAAGAAAAACTAGTGTTGCAAGAGTAAGACTTACAGCAGGAACTGGTAAAATTACTATCAATGGTCGTGATGTTAATGAATATTTCCCATATCCAACTTTAGTTATGGATTTAACTCAACCACTTGATGTTACTAATACTCGTGAAATGTTCGATGTTGATGCAGATGTAACTGGTGGAGGATTTTCTGGTCAAACTGGTGCAGTTAGATTAGGAATTACTAGAGCATTATTAGAGTATGATGCATCTACTCCAGCAGATTCTGAGAATAGTTTCCGTAAGATATTAAAAGCTGAAGGATTTATTACTCGTGATGCACGTAAGAAAGAACGTAAGAAACCAGGTCTTAAGAAAGCTAGACGTGCTCCACAATTTAGTAAACGTTAATCTATTGTTTCTAAAGTACTGTTTAATCAGTACTTTTTCTTTTTGTATAGATTTTGATATTTGTTTGTGTTATTATATTCTTACAGGAGGTAACGGGCTTATGAGAATATATGTATATTTAGATGAAAGTGGTTCTATTCATAAAAATAGTAAGACGAAATATTTTGCAGTTGGTGGTTATTTTACATTGGTAAAAGATAAAAACAAAATAACATCAAAATATAAGAAGATAAATAAATCTATTAAAGACAGGAAAAAAATTGATTTAAAAAAAGAAATTAAATCATATGATATGAGTGATTTAGAAAAGATAGAAATTTTTAAAAGTATTCAAGATATTGATACATTTTATGGGTGTGCTAAAATATTTGAAAAGTCATCTATGAAAAAAGAAATTATAGCTTCTAATATATTTTTTAATTATGCAGTTAAATTGTTATTTATAGATTGTATATTACCATTACTTAATTTGGATCAATTAAATGAAAATATTGAATTTATATTAAGTGTAGACAACAGGAATATAAGAGTAGGTGATTTGAATAATCTAGAAATGTATTTAAAAACTGAATTTTGTTTAGAAAACTTTAATTTTAAAGTAACTTATTATGATTCTGCTACTAATTATGGAATACAACTTGCTGATTTAATTGTTAATACATTTTATAATTCATATAAAGATAGAAATATAGTAAAAAAAGTTTTACCTCATTTAAAGGAAAAGAATTTTAGAATAAGTTTATTTCCAGGTCATAAAATTAAGGGTAGAAATAAAAAAATTGAATATACTAATAATGAGAGTATTTGACAATATATAAGTTTTATGTTAATATATTCTCACAAGACCTGAGGTAGGTAGCTAAATGCTAAGCGTATGTTAAGTACGTTGCCCCTCAGGCATTTTTTGTTTATAAAAACAAGAATCTAGTTATAGTTCTTGTTTCTTTTTTAAAATTTTTGGCATTGTTTCTTGTGATATTGGTAAGTCATATCTTAATAGCAATTCAATATAATCTGAAAATACTTTTTCTTTATTATTTGAATTATCTCTTATATCTTGAACTTTTTTATTAATAGCTTGTCTAAAAAACTTTTGCTTGTCTATATAAACAATAGGTATATTTAGTTGTTTAGCTGCTAAAATACTTTCTATTAAGTCATTTTCGTCTGTTGTGTTAAATATTACTACACAATCCGGTTTTAATTTATTTATTTTTTCATTATTTATAACATTTCTTTCTAATATAACTTCACTATATCCTGTAGTTTCTTTATCTAAAGTATCATTTAAACAATAATTACTAGTGAATTTTGTTACATTTATTTCATTTTCTTGTGATAATGTTCCCATGTCATTATGTAACATACCTAATAGAGATTCGTTTTCAAAATTAGTAAAACCAAAGATTACTCCTTTAGAAGAAGCACATCTAAAATTATTATTACTGATGTGACAACAACTGATAGTGTGATTAGTTTCATTTTTATTTTCATTCCAAGACTTATAGTAATTATGTTCTTTTAATTCCATATTATTGACAGCATTAGTACTATGAATTAATAGGTTGAAGTCATCATTAACTTCTAAAGCAGTGAATTCTATATTATATAGTTTAATTTTTTTATTAGTTAAAGTATCTAATTTTAATAAATTGTTTTTAAAGTTTCTAATATAGATATCTTTTATTTTTTCTTCTAGTTGAATACTTTCTCTTATTGTTAGTTCTGTGCTGTTTACTATTTTAAATAATTCATTTTTGTCTTTTGCTCCATTTATCTTGCTTAAACAATTAATTACATTAATATATTTTAATTCATCATCATTAATTATTAACCTATCTAAATCTTTATTAAATTCTTTCAATAATTTTTGTACTTCAGCATTGGTTAGTTTATAATATCTTTCATAAAATAATTTCTTTAAACTTTCTATATCATTTTCTTCAGTTATTTTATTATCTAGATACTCGTTATATAGTTTTTCATAGTTATTACTGTTTTCTTTAGATAATTTTAAGATTGGATTTTTTATAATATTATAGATTAGTACAGGTAATTCTTTATCTTCTATATTAGTTATGTCATTATCATATAAAGTTTTTAAAACTATAAATAATTTATCATCAATTCTTTTTGTGCAGTTATATAGTATTTTTATTATGCTTTCTAATTTGTCATATATATATTCTTTATTGTCTATTATATCAATTATTAAATTAGCATAGTTATAGTATCTGGTTAAAAGAAAAAAGAAAGATTTGTGATTAATTAGTTTGTTGAAATATTTTCTTTTAAATAAGTTTAGATTTGTATTAAGATAAAACTCTTCATTGTTTTGATACAATGAATCCATGATATATATTGGTTCTTCTGCTTCTTTTTTATCCTTGTTAATACTTATTATTAATTCTTTTAATTTAGTATATATAAATCCTTTTGATGGTTCCTTTTTTAGAAGTGGTAATAAGTTCTTTTTGGCATTTGTAGAGTTTAATTTATCATATAAAATTATGATATCTTTATCTGTTATATTTTTATTTTCTTTTAAGTTGATAGTATCATCGTTTTCTATAAAATCTAATAGTCTTATTATTGTATCTATAGATAAATCTAAAGTATTTATTAAATTACATTTTATGTTATTATCTTTTATTAATGGAAAGAACTTTAAAGTAATTTCTTCACTGTTCATATCTTTAATAAAGATATATTTTATAATATCAGAACCATTAATTATTGTATCTAATAATATATCTTGATAATTTTTCTTTTTACAGTATTCATATTTCATTTTTTCATCTATAGTATTATTCTTTAGATATTCTTTTATATATGTTTCATCAAAGTCATCTAATAATTTTATTTTATATTGGTCTTTTAGATGATTTAAATATTTCTTTTTTAACTGTTTATCTTTTAGAGAATGAATAATTAAATATTTATTGTTTTCATTTTGTTCGTTTTCTATGTATTTTATTTTTAAATTATCATTTTGAAAAGATGTTATTACTTGTATTTTATATTCTTCTGTTTTTATATCATTTAGCTTTTCTTCTTTTATAGAATCTCTTAAGTTAATCAATATAATTGCTTTTAATCTATCATCATACATTATAAAGTGTGATAACATTTCTTCTTGTTTGTCTTTATTTTGTATTATTATTTGAATTATATTGTTTAATAAACAACTATCTTTATTATTTAGCTTGTTATTAAATAATAATGTAGTAATATCGTATTTATTTATTAAGGATTTAGTGATTTCTGTTATTATATCTTTATTATCTTTTTGTGATTCTAATAGTTCTATTAATAATTCTTGAGAATCAACAGATGTTACTATAAATTTAATTTTATCTTGCATATTTTTGCATTTTAGATAATCTTTTATATTTATTTGTTCTACAAGTTTATAAAATAGTATTTTTTGATTAGCAGTTGATGATAAAAATATAGATTCTAAATCATCTTTTACTTTATTTTTTAGTTTCTTATTTATGAATGATATAATTTTATTCTTCAAAGAAATCACCCCCCTTTTTTTGTTCTATATTATATCATGAGTTTGTTTATTTTACAATTTTTATTGTCATAAATTGTTAACAATATTTGTAATATGTTATACTAAACGTATGAAAAAGTGTTTGAGTAATTTTGATTTAAAACTTATTGCAATTATTACCATGACAATAGATCATATTGGCGTTGTTTTTGGTACACCTTTTTATAATTTGTTGAGAGCAGTGGGGAGACTTTCTTTTCCTATCTTTGCTTTTTTATTAACAGAGGGATATGTTCATACTAAGAGTTTTGGTAAATACTTCTTTAGACTTTTAGTGCTTGCTTTAATTTCAGAAGGTATTTATGATTATGTTTTTTATGGTAGTTTTATTTATTTAGGGGCAAACAATATTTTCTTTACTCTTGCTTTAGGACTTTTAACTTTGTGGTTATTAGATAAAAGTAAGGTGTTAGTAAAAAAATATTTTAAAGAAAAGATAGATTTGACTATTATTTTGCCTATAACATATCTTTTAATTCTTGTTATTATTGGATTAATAGCAGAATTTTTGAATTTTAGTTATGGGATGTTAGGAATTCTTGTTATTAGTTTTTTCTATTTGTTTAAAAAGAACTTTCTTTTGTTTGTTTTATCTGTTAGTCTATCAACTTTAATACTTGGAGATACAATGCAATACTTTTCTTTGCTTTCTTTAATATTAATTTATTTTTATAATAAGAAACTTGGTAAGAAATGTAAGATGTTTTTCTATTTATATTATCCATTACATATATTAGTTTTAGGAGTTATAAAGATGCTTATAGGCTAATAATGTTTCTTTTCTTTTTCTTAGTCATAGACTATTTTAGAGGTGAAGTATATGTTAAATTTAACACTATTACAACAAATGATAGTTGTGGCAATCGCTCTTAGTGTTATAACCTGTGCTTTTATTCAGAAAACTAAGAAATATTTTCCTTGTTCTAGTTGTTTAGTTATTTATAACTTAGTAGTTAATTTTGTAGTAGGGACTTTATTTTGTATTACTTTTACAAGTGTAGATTTTCCTAATAGTCTATGGGTGTCTTTCTTTAGCTTTATTGGTGCTGATACACTTTATAAGTCTTTAGAGGGTAAACTTAAAGATTATTCATCTTTAGTTAATACTGATTATATTACAGTAAAGAAGTCTAATATTATTAATACAAAGACGAAAGAGAGGGATAAGTAATGGAAAAACCAATATATCCTAGTCCTTATATGAGAATAACACAAGGGTTTATGATAGGTACTCATGCTGATAGTTATGCCATTGATGAAGCGGGTAGTGATAGGGGTATTGATTTTATAGTCGCTCCATTTACAGGGGTTATTAAAAAAATTTATACTGGTGATGCTAATGAAGTGTGGATTGAGAGTAGTGAACCTGTAATTTATCCAGATGGAACAGTTGATTATATGACGATGATGTTCGCTCATGATAATGATGTTTCTAACCTTTTTGTTGGTAAAGTAATAAACAGAGGAGAAAGATTTTATGAAGAAGGAACTAAAGGTAATGTGAGTGGTAATCATGTGCATATGGAATGTGGTAGGGGGAAGTTTACTGGTAGTGGATGGCATCAAAATAGTGCAGGATACTGGTCTATTAATAATGGGAAAAATCCTACTGAGTGTTTATGGATAGACGATAGTATTACAATTTTAGATAGTAATGGTTATACTTTTAAAAGAATTGAACCTATAGTTAATGGTCCAGATACCCCAGTAGATGATGATGTAGATAATGTAGATGATACTGATAATAGTGATACAAATACTGATGATAATAACACAGGTAATGAGGTAGTTAAACCTAAACTTATATTTACTTGTAAGAGTGATGATATTTATGCAATAGAGTTAAAAGCAGGTCAGAAGTTATATTTAGAATAAAAAAGAGTCAAGTGACTCTTAACCTAGGGCAACGTCTAATATCATCATTACCATAAATCCTAAAATTGTGAATAAGGCCATTAGGTCTTTTTTCTTGTTGGTTTGACTTTCTGGGATTAGTTCTTCTACAACAACATAAATCATGGCTCCTGCTGCGAATGCTAGTAAAAATGGTAGTATTAATTGTATTTTTAAGACTAGTAAGGCTCCAATTACGGCAGCGATTGGTTCTACTACTCCTGATAGTTGTCCATAGAAGAAGGCTTTACCTCTTGTATATCCTTCTCGTCTTAGGGGAAGAGATACGGCACTACCTTCTGGAAAATTTTGTAGTCCTATACCAAGAGCAAGGGCTAGGGCACTAGCAAGAGTTGAACCACTTAGAGAATAGGCAAGGGAACCAAATGCTACTCCTACTGCCATTCCTTCTGGAATATTATGGAGAGTAATTGATGATATTAACATAAAACATCTTTTAGTTTTAGAACTGTTTTCATCTTTTCTCTTTTTATCTAAATAATCATAGACTTTATCACCAATAAATAGTAAAACTCCTCCTGATAGGAAACCTAAGGAAATAACTAACCAACTAGTCATCTTTAGTTCTTCTGACATTTCAAGAGCAGGGGAGATTAAACTAAAGAAACTAGCTGCTATCATGACACCTGCTGCAAAACCTAAAAGAGCATCCATTAGAGTTTTATTTACTTTCTTAAAAAAGAAGACAATGCTTGCACCTAAGGCAGTTATACTCCAAGTGAAAATACAGGCTAGAAAGGCTTGTAAAACTGGTGATAAATTATTAAATGAATCTAACATTATAACACCTCTAGTTGTAAGTTATGCAAAGTGTGTTAATAGTAGTGGGCTAAAAGTAAAATTTTATTAACTGTATATAATATAATGAACACTAATTTAATATATAGGAGGTCGTTATGAAAAAAGATATCATTGAAACAGAAATAGTTGTTCGAGAGAATAAAATAAGGGTTATGCGTGTGGGGAATACTGATTATATTTCTTTGACAGATCTCTCTAGATATGCCAATCCTAATGAACCCAAAATTCCTATATATGCTTGGATGAGAAATAAGGATGTTTTAGCTTATTTGGGTTTGTGGGAAAATTTAAATAATAATAATTTCAAAGGTCACGAATTCGAGACCTTTATGAATGAAGCTGGTAAAAATAGTTTTTATATGTCACCACAAAAATGGATTAAGGAAACAAATGCGATTGGTATGATTTCTAAGTCTGGCAATAATGGAGGTACTTATGCTTGTAGTGATATAGCTTTAGAATTTGCTAGTTGGTTAAGTCCCGAATTTAAATTATATGTTATTCAGGAATTTCAGCATTTAAAAAGAGATGCTGCTTATCAGGAAAAAGTGGAATGGCAAGTTAATAGAATTCTTTCTAAAGTTAATTATTTAGTTCATACTAATGCTGTTAAGAATTATATTGTTCCTAATTTGACTGATAAGCAAAAAAGATTTGCTTATGCAAATGAAGCTGATGTTTTAAATGTAGCATTGTTCGGTATGACTGCTAAAGAGTGGAGAGAAGAGAATCCTTCACTTGCTTGTAAAGGTAATATTAGAGATTATACTGATTTATTACATTTAGTTATTTTAAGTAATCTAGAAAGTATTAATGCAGAATTTATCGCCAGTAATATTCCTCAAAGTGAAAGGCTTGTAAAACTAAATGAAATTGCTAGAAAGCAGATGAATATTTTAGTTAATAATAAAGGAATTAAAGATTTAGAATTATTGGAAGAAAAATGATATAGATAATATTTTGTATCATTAAAAACATATAATTTAATAGGTGTTTATAATGGTAAGAAAATATAAAGTTCTTTTTTTAATTATGTTTATAGTTTTACTTATGTCATTACAGTTTGTTGATGCTAGAGTTAAACCTAAGAAAACTTTAACTGGTAAAGTTATAACAATTGATGCTGGTCATGGAGGTAGGGACTCTGGTACTACTTATGGTAATCTTTATGAGAAAGATATTAATTTAGAAATATCTAAAGTGTTAAAGAAAGTGTTGAAGAGTAAAGGTGCCACTGTTTATATGATAAGAAATGATGATAGTGATTTATCTAGTAAATGGGATAGTGCTAAAAAACGGGGAGATTTATATAGAAGAATATTAAAGATACAAGAGAATAAGAGTGATTTGTATTTATCTATTCATATAAATTATCATTATTATAGTAGTGTTAGTGGGGCTGAAGTTTTATATCATCCAATTAATCCTAATAACTTAGTGTTAGCAAAGTCTATTATGGAGGAGTTTAAAAATGATTTAAATACTGATAGAGAAGTTATTAAGACTAATTTATATCTTTATTCTAATACAAGAGTACCTGGTGTTTTAATAGAGTGTGGCTTTATATCTAATCCTAATGAAAGGTATTTATTACAAAAAGAAGGTTATCAAGAAAAACTTGCTAATGCTATCGGTAAGGGAGTAGAGAATTATTTTGAAGAGATAGAAGAATAGTTTTTTTAAAACATAGATTTTTTAAAAGAAATTTGGTACAATAAAGAAGAATAAAAATGATAGGTAGGTAAAAATGAAAAGTGATTGGAGAGAAATTAATAAGCAAAATGAAATGAAACCGAGAGTGGCAATGCTTTTGGGGGTAGTTTTTTTTGCTATGGGATCTTTGTTTGTTATTTTTAATACACAATTTATGATGAATTTCTTTATAGAAAACGGCATGACTTTTGATTCTAGCTCTGATTCTGCTGGTTTTATATTTTTTGGAGTTTTTTTTGCTATAATTGGTTTGCTACTTTTTATATACGGTTTAGTAAAATATTTTAAAGAAAAGAATGCCCCAACTAAACAAGAATATATTTTACAGCCTAATGGTTTGTATAATAGAATTGAAATTATTAAGATTTTACACAATAATCAAAATGAAGAAAAATTATAATAGTTTAGTTAATAATATAAAAATTTTGGAGTGGTATTATGGTAATTTATATTGTATTAATAGTTATAGTGTTAGTAGTTATATACGCTGTATTTTTATATAATAGTTTTATTAAGTTAAATAATAAAGTTGAAGAAGCTTTTTCTATTATGGATGTTTATTTAAAGAAAAGATGGGATTTAGTTCCTAATTTAGTGAGAGTAGTTAAAGGTTATGCTAAATATGAAAAGAATATTTTAGAAGAAGTGACGAAATTAAGAAGTAGTAATTATGATAATATGTCTAATGATGAGAAACTTAAGATTAATTTGAAACTATCTACAGATATTTCAAAGGTTATGGTTTTAGTTGAAAAGTATCCTGATTTGAAAGCAAAGGATAATTTTCTTGATTTAAATAATAAATTAGTGAAAATAGAAGATAATATTGTCAATGCAAGAAAATATTATAATGGTACGGTTAGAATATTTAATAATAAAGTAGAAATGTTTCCTAATAATATTTTTGCAAAAGTTTTTGGATTTAGGTCAAAGCAAATGTTTGAAGCTAAAGACGGAGAAAGAGAAAAGGTTAAAGTAAAGTTGTAATGGAGGTAAAATGAAAAATATTATTATAAAGATAATTTTAATTACTGTAATATCTATAGTATGTATTTATCCTTTTAATACTAATGCTTTAGATAATTATATGACTAATACTACTGGTGAAAATAGTTTGTATAGTGCGTATAATTATGTTATTGATAATTATGATGTTGAATTAATAGTAAATGAAAATAATACGTTTGATTTAACTGAAAAAATTACTGTATATTATAATGTTCCAAAACATGGAATATTAAGAAATATTCCTTTAGCTAATACTATTAAAAGATTAGATGGTACAACAACTAGAAATAGAGCTTTAATATCTAATCTTAGTGTTAATGATGAATATGTGAGTTCTAGAAATAATGGTAATTATGTAATAAAAATTGGATCTAATAATAATACTTTTACTGGTAAAAAAAATTATGTTATTAAGTATACATATAATATTGGTGAAGATCCTTTGGATGGTGTTGATGAATTATACTATAATTTAATAGGTAGTGAGTGGGATACAGTTATTAAAAATATCTTTTAGTATTATAATGCCTAAAAAATTTGATGCCACTAAATTAGGTTTTTCATCTGGAAGTGTAGGTTCTATTGATAATAGCAATGTAAAATATAATGTTAATGGTAATATAATATCAGGCAATTATGATGGCGTTCTTAATCCTGAAGAATCATTAACTGTTAGATGTGAACTTCCAGAAGGATATTTTGTAGGAGCTAATATTCCGGTTAATATTAAAGATTATCTAGTACTATTAATACCAGTAATCTTTTTGGGAATATCTTTTCTTTTATGGTTTAAGTTTGGACGTGATGAGAAAGTTATTGAAACGGTTGAGTTTTATCCACCTAAAGAGTTTAATAGTTTGGAAGTTGGCTTTCTTTATAAGGGAAAAGCAGATAATAAAGATGTTACTTCTTTACTTATTTATTTAGCTAATAAAGGTTATATTAAAATATCAGAACTTAAAGATAGTAATCCATCATCAAATTCTATTAATTTTAAAATAACTAAATTAAAAGAGTATGATGGGGATAATATTAATGAAGAATTGTTTTTAAAAGGTTTATTTTCTGATAATAGGAAAATTTTAAATAAAAATGAAGTAACAATTGAAGATTTGAAAGATAATTTTTATGTTACGATGTCAGAGATATTATATAATATTAATAATCCTAAAAATAAAGATTTATTGTTTGAAAAATTATTGACTCATAATAGGATTCTTGTTTTATTAATGATTGTAATATCTTATTTTATAATTAATATCTATCCGTTAGTCCAATATGATAATGTTGTAAGGTCAATTGTTATAATCATATTTTCTTTGGCATTTCTTTTAATTGCATTTTATATTTTTGTTGTTACTTCAGATAAGTTCTCAAGATTTTTTAGTTTATTTTTTGTAGTAGTTGGAATTATTCCTTTATATAGTCTTGGATTACCTTGGATTTCATTAGATAAATATTATTTTATAGGTTATATAGTTTGTTTAGTTTGTATTTTAGCAATGGTTATAATTTTTAAGTATTTACCAAAAAGAACTTCTTATGGAAATGAGATTTTAGGAAAAACAATTGGATTTAAGAATTTTCTAGAGACTACAGAAAAGTATAAGTTAGAGGCATTAGTTGGGCAGAATCCTAGTTATTTTTATGATGTTTTACCTTATACTTATGTTCTTGATATTTCAGATAAATGGATTAAAAATTTTGAGGTAATTTCAATGGGGGCTCCTTATTGGTATGAAGGTTATACTAATTTCAATGTTGATAATTTTATGTCATTTACAAATGATGCGATTATATCAGCAGAAGCAGCTATGTCATCTAGTCCTTCTAGTTCTTCAGGATCTTCTGGTGGAGGTTCATCAGGAGGAGGTTCTGGTGGTGGTGGAGGTAGTTCTTGGTAATGTATAATTTTGTATTTTTTGAATTATACTTCAAAATGTCAAAAAAATTTACATATTGAGATACATATGGTACACTTTTGATAGAGGTAGATTATGAAAAAGATAAGAATTATATTTTTAACCTGTTTATGTTTATTAGTAGTAGGATGTAGTAGTCCTTTTGTAGAAAATGATGATGAGGCTAGTATTTCTACTTTTAGTAGTGGTACTTTAAGAGTTAATTATATTGATGTAGGACAAGGAGATTCTATATTTATACAACTTCCTAATAATGAAACTATGCTTATAGATGCTGGAGAAGCTTATAAGAGTGATAATGTTATTAATTATCTTAATAATTTAGGTATTACAAAGATAGATTATGTAATTGGTACTCATCCTCATACTGATCATATTGGAGGATTAGAAGAAGTTATTAATACTTTTGATATAGGCTCTATTTATATGCCTAGAGCTAGTTCTACTAGTAAGACTTATGAAGATTTGCTTACTACAATTAGCAGTAAAGGTCTTAAAGTTAAGACTGCTAAGAGTGGAGTGGTTGTTCTTGATGAAGATAATCTAAAATTAGAGTTTATCGCTCCTAATAGTGATAGTTATAGTGAGTTAAATAATTATTCTGCTGTTTTAAAATTAACTTATTTAGATAATACATTTCTTTTTATGGGAGATGCAGAGACTTTAAGTGAAGAGGAGATAACTAGTGAAATCAAAGCCGATGTTATTAAAGTAGGTCATCATGGTAGTGATTCTTCATCTTCCCTAGAATTTGTTAAGAAGGTAAGTCCTGAGTATGCTATTATTATGGTTGGAGAGGGTAACTCTTATAATCATCCTTATCAATCTATTATAGATAGATATGAAAGTGTGGGAGCGAAAGTCCTTAGAACTGATTTAGATGGTAATATTATTTGTGATTGTGATGGTTCTACTGTTACTTGTGATGGAGATAAAGATTCTAGTAGTAATAGTAATTCTAATAATTCTACTAGTAATATTAGTCTTGTTAGTTTGACTTCTCCCGTTAGCCGTGGAAATAATGCAACTATTAGTATAAAAGGACTTCCTAATACAACTTATGATATAGATGTTATGTATTCTAGTGGTGCTAGCAAGGCAAGTGGACTTGAAGATAAAACTAGTGATAGTGAAGGTAATGTTAGTTGGACTTTTAAAGTTAGTAGCAATGTTAAAGTAGGTACTTATGAAGTTAAAATTACTGATGGTGAAAATAGTGTTAGTTATAGTTTAGAGGTGATACAGTAATGGATGTAATTGTTGATAGAATTGAAGGAGATTATGCAGTTGTGGAAATAGAAAAAGGTAAGATGTGTAATTTACCTTTAGTGTTTGTTCCTAATGTTAAAGAGGGTGATGTTGTTACTATAACTATTAATAAAGATAAAATTGAGGAGAGAAAAAAGACTATAGAAGATCTTATGAATAGTGTTTTTGAATAAAAAGTATTCTGTGAAAAAAAGTAAACGTGTAATTATAGACCATTTTTCCCACTTGAGAAAAATGGTTAATGGACTTTTTTCCGACACTGGCAAGTTGTTAAAAAGCAGTAGTTAATAACTTTGATAAAATAAAGTATTATATAATGGTAAAACTGCAGATGATATTGCTAAAAATTGTTGTACAATGTCTGAATGTTTACCAATATCTAAAAAGTTTTTAAAAAAAATAGAAAAAGAGAGGAAATATCAAGATAAATTAATAAATTTATATTAAGACTCATTAACTATGAAAAATGACACTTTATTCGTCATGATTGTAGTATAAATCATATTTTTAGAGGAATATTCATTAATTGTTCCTCTTTTTAGCTTATTAATATATTTACGAAAATTCGTAACTAATTTATTACATTTTTTTCTTGTGCTAAAAAAAATAATATGATACTATATTTATAGGGAAAACTTAACTATTGGGTACTTGCCTACTCTAAATAAGGAGGGGCTTGATATTATGAGAAAAATAGACTTTTTAGTTACTGCTTTAATCATAATCATCTTCTTATTAATTGTCTTGCTTTTTGTAAAGTAACACCACAGAAGAAAAGTACTCAATCGCAAGATTAAGTACTGAACCAAAAATAAATTGGGGCAAGTACTCAACTCGGGTAAGTTAAGTATTTCCCTTTTCATATTGTATGAATTTTTCTTACAAATATACTATATCATAATTATTACATTTATGCAAATTTATTTTTGCACAACTAGTGATACATCTTTAAAGTAATAATTTAATATTTGTTTATAGTTATAACCTAACTCTGATAGATTATCTGCCCCTATAATACTTAGTCCTAAACCACTACCTATTCCTCTTGTTATGAAAGTAAGATAATCTTTCTTAATAATTATAGTAATATCTGTTGATGGTAAATCTAAATAGACTGCTAGACTTCTAGCATCTATTTTTCTTTCTCCTAAGTCTAACTCTTTTATTCTATTAGAGTTACTTATACTAGTAATCTTTATATTAAAATTATCACTTTTTAAATTTAATCTTTCTTTAAATTCTTTAATACTGAAGTTTTTTCTTTGTAAATAATTTGGGTATGCTAAGTCCCAGAGACTTTCTTTTTTTACAGTGTAAGGGATACTCTTATCTTCTTCGGTATAACCATTACTAACTAAGTGAGTAAAACATTTAATAGGTTTTCCATTATTAATTAAATATTCCCCATCAGTTTTATCTATTACTTTGTTAAATATCTCAAACTTTGATTTGTAGGTTTCAGGATAAGTGACTTTATAATAATTATAGTTATGATAAGATAAAGATAGTTTATTTATATCTAAATAATTGCTATTTAAATTATAAATTATTTCTCCTCTATATAAAACTGTTAAAGCTTTTAAAGTTTCTTCTCTTAAAGAGATATTTATATTGCTGAATAGTAAACTTAATAGAATTTCTTTTAAAGTCATTTTTTCTTTAGTGTTAAGAGTAATTAAATAATTATTTAAGTAAGTCTTGTTATTTTCGATAGTAATTATTTTAGTACTAATACCATTTACAATAAATACTATCTTATTACCATTAAAATTAATATCATGAGTAACTAAATAATTTCTAGCTTTCTTTTCTAAGTCATCTTCTTCTAAATCTTCACCGAACTCATAATCGACGTTTAAATATAAATATAATATTTCTTCATTACCACTTTTTGCAATCTTATAACTTTCTAACATATTATCACCTATTTATATAGTGATATGTTAGATATAGTTTTATTCAAAATATTTTAATTTATTTTTATTATTACAGTCTTTTCCTGTTAAGTATGAGTAATTTTTAAAGACATTTTTTAAATTAATCTTTTTAGTGTCCTTTAAATAACTATTAACATCAGTGATAATTTTCTTGCAATCTTTTAAGGCGATAGAATATAATTCTATAAAAGATTCAGTATGTTTTTCACGTTTTAGACAAGGATGAATCCAAGGAGTATGATTGGTATTTAAATAATTAAATTCATCTTTTAATGGGGTATGATAAGAGACTGCTTGTAACTTAAAAGTTTTATCACTAGTAAATTTATCTACAGTTTTATAACAGAACATTTTTATTCCATATTTATCATATCTTAAATACTTTAAGGCTTTGTACATATCTTTTAATGATTTGTAATAATATTTAGAAAAGTCATTAAAATTAAAAGTCTCTTTAAAAGCATAATCAATTACTTCTATTAACTCTTTAGAAAAGGGGGTAAGATCAAAAGTATAATCATAAAACTTAAAATTATATGGAGTTATATTCTCTCTTTGCTTAATCATGTAATTATCTAGAAATGTTTCCATATATTCGTGTTTATTTCGATATTTATAAGTATTAGGATCGCTTTCATCTACTATACCAGTTTTATAAATTATATAGGGGTGAAGTTTAGAGTCTAGGGAGTAGTGAGCGATAAAACCATAAAGAAAAGCCATTACTTCACTATTTTGATAATAATTATTATATTTTATATAATTGACTAAATTAATAAAAAACTCTCTTGATTTATTTGTATGAAAATATTCTTGAAAGTCTCTTATATGTTTATCTTTCTTTTTAAGTAGATTATAAAAAATAAAAGAATCTGTACTTTGAGAGAACATTCTTAATCTCTTTTTTTCATCCATTAATAACTTTTTTAGACCAATAGGAAGTATGTCATAAAGGTCATTTGCAAAGTAAACATGAGTAACAGTTGCAGGCATAGTCTATAATCAATCCTTTCTACTTTTTTTAGTATAACATAATTTTTCATGAAAATATCATATTTTTTACATAAATAATGTGATATAATTTATTCTAGGTGAGGAAGAAGATGATAGATAAGCAGTTTAAGAATCTTGAAGAACAAATAGAAATACTTAAATATAAGGGTATGACTATTACTGATGAAGATTATGTTAAGAAAGTACTTTTGAGAGAGAATTATTTCTTTTTATCTGGTTATAGATATCCTTTTATGAGAAGTATGACTGATAAGCATTTCTTAGAAGGGGTTACTTTTGAAGAAATGTATAGCCTATTCTTATTTGATAGGGCGATTAGAAATGTATTTTTTAAATACTTACTTGTTATTGAGAATAACTTAAAATCTATATTTTCTTATCAATTATCTAAAAAGTATGGATATAAAGATAAGTATTATTTGAAAGCTAGAAACTTTACTAGTGATAAAAATAGACAAAAACAAGTTAATGATTTAATTAAGAAAATGAAGAGGCAAATTAGAATTAATGGAAGTCAACATACAGCGACTGCTCATTATATGTCTAATTATGGTTATGTTCCACTTTGGATTTTAGTTAAAGTTTTATCTTTTGGAATAGTTGGCGAATTATTTTCAGTGATGAAATATGATGATCAAGTAGGTATTTGTAAGATTTACGATATACCAGTAAATGAGTTTAGTAATTATTTGCCAATACTTTCTAATTATCGTAATTTGTGTGCTCATGAAGATATTTTATATGAAAATAGAACTCAGAAGAAGATTAAAGGTACAAGATTTCATGAGATACTTGGATTAGAAAAAGATGAGGAAGGTTATTATACTAAGGGGACTAATGATTTATTTGCACTTCTTATTATAATGAAAAGAATGTTATCTCATGATGAATTTAAGGATATGTGCTTAGAACTAAAAAAGAGAATTGATAATCTTGATTATAATTTGCATAGTATTAAAATAGATAAAATATTAGATAGGATGGGATTCCCTGTTAATTATATGGAACTTGCTAATGTTGAAAGGAGATATGTAAATGATGAAAGCAGAGCGAATTAAAGAAGCGGTACTTATAATTGTATCTTTTGTAATAGGTGGTGTTTTAACCTTTGTGATTATAGGAGGAGATGATGTAGGTAGTGATAATAAGTCTACTACTAGTAGTGGCTTAACTTGTAGTTCAGCTGATTGTACAAAAGTAGTTGTTGATGAGTCTGGTATTAGTGAAGCGGTTGAGAAAGTTTATGATGGAGTATTGATGGTTCGTAATTATCAAAAAGATGAAGTTGCATCTACTGGTACAGGTTTTGTTTATAAAATTGAAGGAGACTATGCTTATGTTATGACTAATCAACATGTAGTAGATGGTGCTGAACGTATAACTTTAATTACTTCTAAAGATGAAGAGATAGAAGGTGAAGTATTAGGAGGAGACTCTTACGTTGATATAGCTGTTATTAAAATTAAGAAAACAGATAGTTTAGTAACTTTACAACTTGGAAATAGTGAAAATGCTAGTTTAGGAGACTTGGTATTTACAGTTGGTAGTCCTTTAGGTTATGAATATAGAGGTAGTGTTTCTACAGGACATTTAGCAGGTAAAGATAGATTAGTTAGTGTTAGTACAGATAATTCTACTAGTAGTGACTGGGTTATGAAAGTGTTACAAACTGATGCAGCGATTAATCCTGGAAACAGTGGTGGACCTTTAATGAATACTAATGGTGAAGTTATTGGGGTTATTTCTATGAAACTTGTTCAAACAGAAGTTGAAGGTATGGGATTTGCTATTCCTATAGAATATATTAACAGTAAGATAGAAACGCTTGAAAAAGGTGAATCTATAGAATGGCCATTATTAGGTGTTTCTATGATTAATGTTAGTGATGCTAAGAGATCTTATAGATATGATTTTGATATACCTAATGAGATAAAGAGTGGTGTTGTGGTTGCAGGAATAGAAGCAGGAAGCGGAGCTGAGTCATCTGACCTTAAAGAAGGAGATATTATAACTAAACTTAATGGTAAAGAAGTAGTTGATTCTGCTTATTTAAGATATGAACTTTATAAATACTCTGCAGGTGATACAATAGAGATAACTTATATAAGAGCGGGTAAAGAGCATACTACTAAAGTGGTATTGAGCAAAAGTAAGTAATTAATATAATAAAAGGAGTCTTAATTAATCTTAAGAACTCCTATATTATTATCTAAACAATTAAGAATTAGATTATCTAGTTCTTTTTTTGTTTTAATTTTTACTTTATAAATAGATCCACCTTTACATTTATTCTGTAAATAGCTTATATCTTTTAAATCATTACTAAAACTGTTAGAATCACTATAGCTAAGTTTGTCTGTAATATTCTTTAACTTACCATAAATTGCTGTATCTTGTTTTTTAAACTCTATTTTAATATCATTAGTAATAATTGTTGATAAAGTAAAGTTTAAATTATTATCATCACTTATTTTATCTATTTTTTTAGACATGTACCTTATAATATCTCTTGCTAGATCAATATGTTTACTCTCATCTTTTTCGAGAGCATATAGTACTTCTTTTAAGCCACAAAAAGATATTGTTAAAGTTCCATGTTTTAATAATTTTCTTAATCTATCATTTTCTTTAACTTTCTCTCCATCGTGCCATAATCCTTCCTCATAAAGGTAAGGAAAGTTAGTGCTTTTTCTTGTACAATCTATTTCAAATCTTTCTAGTAGAGCATCTTTAGCAAGATTAATTAGTTTATCTAATTCTTGATAAAAACCTCTTATATTAGATTCTTTATTTAATAAATAACTATTCTTTAAGGCAATTCTTACAATATTGATAGATATGCTAGCAATGTTACCTTTGCCTGTTGATAGTTTTTTTATGGAAGTAGTATTATCTTCTATAACTCTTTCTCCATTCTTGAAGTAGCATGCTTCTTCATCTTTTAAATTATTAAAACCTTCTAAAAATATAAAACTAAAATTATTTCTTTTTAAACTTATATCTTTATATTTTTCTAGTAGATAATTGTCTTTATTACTCTTTTTGATTTTAAAGTAGTACTCTATATTGTTAGAATTTATACTAGCATTAATAATACTTTCAATTATTAATTTAGATTTACTTGTTCCAAAATTAATACTTATATGTATAAATATTAACTCTTTAAAGAAAATATTAAGATACTTAGTTAAATTGTTTTCTAATTTTTTCTTAGCGGCTTCTCTAATACTATTAAAATTAACTTCTAGATTCCTAGAGTCTTTATAGTAATTATAAAAGCAATCTTCATCGATATCTTTTATTAAATTAATATCATCTTTAATCTTTTCTATAGATATAAGAGTATCTAAATTACTTGTCTTTAGATATATTTTTAAATAAGTTAAAAGAATATCTTTATAGCTTTTTAAAGTTATTTCTTCTAAGTCTTTATCAAATGTTGATAAAGCGATAGAACCATACAATTCTTTTTTTAAATTAAATATAGTTATTTTTATAATGCTCAAATATTCTTCTATGCTATTGGCATTAATTAATTTTTCTTTTAGCTTAGTATTAGTTTCAATATAATCAGTAAAACTTATTTCTAGGCTATCCATTTCACCCATAGGCATAGTTTCAAGTGAATCTATATAGATTAGTCCGCTATCATGGCATCTAGAACTTTTATTATCTAAGAGATAGGCTTTGGCAAATTCTGTTGAAATGGTATCTCCAAAACGCTTTAGAGTAGTTTCTGGCTGTTCTTTTTCATTATTTAAATTGTCAAGTCCTAAAAACTCTATAGCTTTTAAAAATTTATGTTGTCTTTTAATAACAAATGTTTTTCTTGAAGCGTTTCTCTTATCACGATAACTTTTAAATGCTTCATAAACATCGGGTAGTTTTTCGTTTTTTAAAGTTAGTTCAATAATATCTTGAATATTTTCGATGTTAATAGTTTTTCTATCTTTGTATTCTATTTCTATTTCTTTTAAAACCTTGGAATATATTTTGTTTACATCTTCATCTTTATAGGGAATATCTATAGAACTAAATGCTTTTTGGATTGCGATTGCAATTTTTTCTCCTTGAAAGTTAGTTCTTTGTCCACTTCTTTTAACGACAACTAAAGTGTCAAATAAATTTTTATTTGTCATAAAATTCACCTTTTTTCTTCTTTGTTTTAATTATATCTTTAATTCCTTGTAAAATCAATGTTTCTGAATATTTTTATAAAAAAATATTAAAAAAAACATTTCGCAGTCATTTTCACTGAAAGATAACTAAATCCTTTTGTTTCAAGGGTTTGTGCCCTTTTCACAAAGTGTTCGATGTTAATTTTATAAATGTTTTTTTTAGTGTAAAATAAATATTTTTTAATAAAAAATACTTTATTTTTTTTAAAACTATGCTTATAATCAAATTATCACGATAAGAAGGAAGGTATGAGGTAATGACAAAGACAAAAACGAAAGTAGTAAATGAAAAAAGAATTAATGTTGATGCTATTGACGAAGATAATGGTAGCAACGGGGGTAATAGAAGAAATAAAACTCTTACTAATAAGGTTGAAAAAAGAAAGAAAGAGCATAAATTTGATAATCCACGAATTAATATCATTAAAAAGAATGGTACAAGACAGGCTTTTGATGGTAATAAGATAAGAAGTGCGATTGAAAAAAGTGCAGAAAGAGTTATGGTTGATCTTACTGAAGATGCAAAAGATGAGGTGGTTAATCTTGTAATTGATATGTTAAAAAATCAAACAAGTGATGCTGAGGTTAATCAAATTCATAACTGTGTAGAAGCAGCACTTGAACAAGTTAATCCTTTAGTTGCTAAAAGTTATAGAGAGTATCGTAACTATAAGAATGATTTTGTACATATTTTAGATAAAGTATATAAGAAAGCACAAGCGATTAATTATATTGGTGATAAGGAAAACTCTAATACTGATAGTGCTTTAGTTTCTACACAAAGAAGTTTAGTATATGGAAATCTTAATAAAGAACTTTATAAAAAATTCTTCTTAACTAAAGCAGAGATTGAGGCTTGTGAAGACGGATATATATATATTCATGATATGAGTGCACGAAGAGATACAATGAATTGTTGTTTATGTGATGTTGGAACTGTTATGAAAGATGGTTTTGAAATGGGTAATCTTTGGTATAATGAACCTAAAACATTAGATACAGCTTTTGATGTTATGGGCGATGTTATCATTAATACAGCAGCAATGCAATATGGTGGATTTACTGTTCCTGAAGTAGATACAATACTTACTCCTTATGCAAAGAAAAGTTATAATAAGTTTTATGATGAATATATGGAAATTACTGGCGGAGTTGATCCTAAAAAGGCAGAAGAGTATGCTTGGAAGAAAACAAGACGTGAATGTGAGCAAGGATATCAAGGTATTGAATATAAACTTAATAGTGTTGGTTCTTCTCGTGGTGATTATCCATTTGTTACATTTACTTTTGGTGTAGAACAAGATCCTTATGGGCAGATGATAGCTGAAATTATTTTAAAAACACATATGAAAGGTCAAGGTAAACCTGGATTTAGAAAACCAACATTATTTCCTAAACTAGTATTTTTATATGATAAGAATTTACACGGTGAAGGTAAGAAAATGGCTTCTTTATTTGATACAGCTTTAGAGTGTAGTAGTAAGACAATGTATCCTGATTATTTATCACTAACTGGAGAAGGATATGTTCCAGAGATGTATAAGAAATATGGACGTATTGTCAGTCCAATGGGGTGCCGTGCTTTCCTTTCTCCTTGGTTTGAACGTGGAGGAATGGAGCCTGCAGATGATGATGATAAACCTATATTTATTGGTAGATTTAATATTGGGGCTATATCATTAAACTTACCTATGATACTTGCTAAAGCAAGAGAAGAGCAAAAAGATTTTTATGAAGTTTTAGATTATTATCTTGAAATGATTAGAAAAGTTCATATTAGAACAAGAGATTATCTTGCTAAAAAGAAAGCTTCTACTAATCCACTTGCTTATTGTGAAGGAGGTTTTTATGGAGGTCATTTAAAACCTAATGAACCAATAGAACCAATATTAAAATCATCAACCGCATCTTTTGGAATTACAGCTTTAAATGAATTACAAGAATTGTATAATGGTAAGAGTCTAGTTCAAGATGGTGCTTTCGCTTTAGAGGTTATGAAATATATCAATGAAAAGATTCAGAAATTTAAAAAAGAAGATAATATTCTTTATGCGATATATGGAACACCAGCAGAATCTTTATGCGGTACGCAAGTAGAACAATTTAGAAAGAAATATGGCATAGTCAAAGGGGTATCTGATAGAGAATATGTTTCTAATAGTTTCCACTGTGCAGTTTGGGAAGACATTAGTGGTATTCAAAAACAGGACTTAGAAGGAAGATTCTGGGATTTATTTAGAGGTGGAAGAATTCAGTACGTTAGATATAATTTAAACTATAATGATAAAGCGATGAGAACCTATGTAGAAAGAGCGATGGATAAAGGTTTCTATGAAGGTGTTAATCTAGCATTATCATATTGTAATAACTGTGGACATCAAGAGTTAGACATGGATGTTTGTCCAAAATGTGGTAGTAGTGATTTAACTAAAATAGATAGAATGAATGGATATCTTTCATATTCTAGAGTTCATGGAGATACAAGACTTAATAAAGCTAAAATGGCAGAGATTGCTGAAAGGAAGTCTATGTAGATGTATAACTATGATAAAGTAAAAGATGTTTTAAATGATAGAGTTTTAGTTATTGCAGTAGAAGAATTATGCGAATTAAGTCAACAACTTACCAAAACTTTACGTGGTAAAATGAATAAAGAATCTTTATTAGAAGAGTATGCTGATGCTTTAATAGTAATGGAATGGATTAAAAAGTATTGTAATTTGACTGATGAAGAGATAAAATTTTGGTTAGATAAAAAAAATTCTAGAAACAAGAAGAAAATAGAGGAGGGAACTTTTAAATGAAATATCATAATATAACAAAAGCGGATATGCTTAATGGTGAAGGTTTAAGAGTAGTTTTATGGGTTAGTGGTTGTTCTCATAAATGCCCAGGTTGTCAAAATGCGCTTACTTGGGATCCTAATGATGGAATAGAGTTTGATGATAAAGCAATTGAAGAAATTTATCATGAGTTAGATCAGGATTGGTGTAATGGTATTACTTTATCAGGGGGAGATCCTCTATTTCTTGGTAATAGAAAGATGATTAGAGATTTAGTTACTAATATAAGAGAATTATATCCAAATAAAAATATTTGGTGTTATACAGGGTATACTTGGGAAGAGTTAATGGCTCAAAGAGAGGTTGATACTTATTTAGAAGATATTCTTAATAATATAGATGTACTTTTAGATGGAAAATTTATTTTATCTCAAAAGGAAGATAAACTTCATTATGTAGGAAGTGCTAACCAAAGAATAATAGATGTTCCTAAATCACTTGATAATAAAGAAATTGTTCTTTATATTGATAATAGTAAAATATTAGAAGGAGTACGTTAATGGAAGAAAGACTTAAAGAAGGATTTACATTAACTATTAGTGGGGAATATGATAATATTTCTGGAGGATACTTGAAGTATGGTAGTGATGGTATAATACCAGCTTCTTTGATTGGAAATGAAGTAAATAATTTAGAATCATTCCCATCAGTATTAGAAACTATAAAAAGCAGAAAAATATTACAATTGTATTTATCAGGTAATGATATAGTTGGTCTTATGGGATCTAGAAAGTATGAGCCGCCTTATGCTGAAATAGAGTATTTAGAAGTTTCTAATATTTCTCATAGTGATAGTGTTATTGGTGTTTTACAAGATTTAGATTCACAACTATCTAAAAAAGAAGAAAAAGAAGATGCTAAGATTTATGGAAAGACTATAAAAGCTTATAAGTTATATGGCAGTGGTAAATATGAATTAGAGGAGAAAAATGGATAATGAAAACAAGAGGTTTTGAAGTAGTAAAAGAGTATGTTGATAAAGGGATTAATTTACCTGTTAGGAAGACAAAAAATTCTGCCGCTTATGATATAGAAGCAGCGGAAGAAGTAATTTTACCTAGTTTTAAGAAAGGAATGAAACCAACTTTAATTCCTACAGGTCTTAAAGCTTATATGCAAAGTGATGAAGTATTACTTATAGTACCAAGAAGTTCTGGTCCTAAGAAACAAGGTATTAGTTTTCCTCACAATGTAGGAGTAATTGATTCTGATTATTATAATAATAGTGATAATGAAGGTCATATCTTTATACAGTGTATTAATTTAAAAGATGAAGATGTTACTATAAAAAAAGGTGAAGCGGTAGGTCAAGCGATGTTTCAAAAATATTTAATTATTGATGATGACAATGCTGAAGGAACAAGAATTGGGGGTTTTGGTTCTACTGATAAATAGATAGAATTTTCTATCTTTTTTTCTTTTTCTATGATAATATATTTATATAAGATATAAGGAGGTTAAAATTATGGAAGATACAAAATTTAAGATTGAGGTAGACGGTGAAGTTAAGGAAGCAGAGATGTTAAAGACTGTTAGTTTAGATGGTAATAATTATGCAATTTATGCTATTGATAAAGGTGATGAGACTAGTGATATCTTAGCTTCTCGTATAATTAAAGATAGTGAAGGTAAAGATGCTTTAGTAGATTTAGAGACTGATGAAGAGAGAAATAAAATAAAAGATATAGTAAATGCAATGTTTTCATAAGGTGAGTGATAGATATGATTATGTCATTGGAAGAATTAGATAGAGAGCTTTTGTCTGATGAAGAGAGATTAGTTTCTAGCTTAGAGGAGTATAAGAATGCAAAGGCAACACTTAGAAAGGCTAGAATCAATTCTATTTCTAATAAACTTCTTGCTCCTTATAGACGTTTTAGAATAGAACAGGCAATTGCTAAATATGATGCAATGATAGAAAAGTTAGAGAAGAAACGTGAGAAAGAGATTAGAAGAGCAGAGAAGTTACAAGAGAAAGAAGAAATGGAAAGAAGAAAACAAGCTAAAGCAGATTTTAAAGCGGCTATTAGAGATAAAAGAAAAGAAGATATAGTAAACTTTGTTAATGATAGAAAAGACGATATTATTAGTTTTGGTAAAGAAATTGGTAGTGAAGTTAGTGATTCTTTTTCATATATAAGGGAAAGGGGAGCAAGTAGAGTTAGTAGTGCTTCATCATTTGCTATTAATGTTAAGAATTCTGCTATAAAAAAAGTGAAAGAGAATACTACTATAGATTTAACTATTAAGAATGCTATAGAAGAAGTTAAGTTAAAATATGCTACTAATAAATATAATAGGGCAGTGGAACAAAAGAAAAAAGAAGAAGAGCAAGTTAGATTAGAAGCGTTAAATAATGCTATTAATTTTGATGAGGGTGTTAAAATAGAACTTAAGAGTCGTGATGTTCCTTTTTCTAATATAGATGAGAAAATACAAAAGGCAAGTAGACAAAGTAGTTATATGGGAAAGGCTACTAATAGAGTTGTTAGATATTTTAAGAGTAAGAAAGATAAGCTAGTTGGTGATATTAGTGATAAAGTATATGAAACAGGTTTTAATATAAGAGTGAGTGCATATGAGACGATGGGAAAAGTTTCTAAGAGTATGTCTCAAATAAAGACTGTATTTAATAATGAGTTAAATGACTTAAAAGCCAATGTTAATGATAGATATAATGATATTAAACGTGATATAAAAGAGAAAGTAGATAGTGTTTCTTATGCTTATCAGGAAACTAAAGAGAAAAAGGAAGTTGAAAGAGCTAACAAAGAACAAGAGCTTGCTATTAAAAGAGCTCAGTTAGATAGTATGAGAGAAGCATTGGAAGCTGTTAATAACACTGGAGATATATTTGGCAATGCTCCTAGTTTAGATGTAGGTAGAGCTATGAGGCAAAAATTAAAGTAGAGCTATGAGGTAAGAATTAAATTCTTGCTTTTTTCTTCCTATTGGTATATAATAAGTCTTACTCGAAGGGGAGATATTATGATTTATAAAATAACTAATTTTTCAAAAAGCGAAGATAAGTTAATAGGATTTGATGCTAGAAAAGTAAACTTTATTACTTTAGATAAAATTGAGAGTGATGAAGATTCTGTTTCTGAATATTCTATAGAAGAACTTGAAGAGTTATTAAGTGAATTTTATTTACTTTTAAAAAACTATCCTAATGCTTTAAGTCAGAAGACAATTTTAAAAAGATATGAACAATTGAAACAATATGTCCAAAAAAATAATGCTTCTATAGCTAATTGCTATTCTTATTACGATAGAAGAATAAATTATCATTTAATTTCTACATATGGTATAAGGATGATACCTGATACTACAAATCTTTTAGACGATGCTGATATTCAAATAACAAAATATGGTTATTTTGATAATAGTTCAAACTTTTTTAAGGGACGGCTTAATTTATCTTTAGATATTTATGGGGATTTACATTATAATAGTTTGATAATGTGTGATGGTATTTCTGTTGATGTTTTAGATAGGGAAGTCCTAACTTATTTAAAACCTAATATTTTAACAAAACATTTATAAAAACTGTTGCATAAACTACATAAACTGTGATATATTTTGTTTAGTTTTATTTAAAACAAGTGCGAAAGACGGGAATAAGGAAAATTTATAGAGAGTTAATGGTTGGTGGGAATTAACAAAGGAACTTATTTCAGATCACTTTCAAGTTGTGCTTTAAGGATAAGTTAAAGCCGGGTAAAACCGTTATATTAATAAGATAGATAAAATCTATGAACCAAGGTGGTACAGTGTTAGATTCTTTAACGCCCTTGTGATTCATAGATTTTTTTGTTTAGGAGGAAAGATTATGGCATTTAAAGAACTTGAAAAAGGTAAGACTCATGAAGTTGAGATGAATATTTTAAAGACTTGGGAGAAGATGGATATCTTAAAACAATGTATTGATAATAGAAAGGAGTGTGAAAACTTTGTTTTCTATGATGGACCTGCAACTGCTAACGGAAAACCAGGACTTCATCATATGATGGCTAAGTTTTTAAAAGATACTTTCTGTAAATATAAGACTATGCAAGGATATAGAGTTCTTCGTAAAGTAGGTTGGGATACTCATGGGCTTCCTGTAGAGTTACAAGTAGAAAAAGAACTTGGTTTTAGTAATAAGAAAGATATTGAAGAGTATGGTATAAAAGAATTTAATCAGAAGTGTCGTGAGAGTGTTTGGGAAAATGAGAAGGCTTTTTCTGATTTAACTAAAGAAATGGGACAGTTTATTGATTTAGAACATCCTTATGTTACTTATGATAATAACTATATAGAAACAGAATGGTGGATTCTAAAGAAATTTTTTGATGAAGGATTATTTTATGAAGGACATAAGATACTTCCATATTGTACTAGATGTGGTACTGGTCTTGCTTCTCATGAAGTGGCACAAGGTTATAAAGAAGTAACTGCAAATACTGTTATTGTTCCTATGAAGAAAAAAGATGAAGATGTATATTTTCTTGTTTGGACTACTACTCCTTGGACTTTAATTAGTAATGTAGCACTTTGTGTTAATCCAAGAGAAGAGTATGTGCTTGTTGAGTCTCAAGGTAATAAATTTATTGTAGGTAAAAAACTAGCTTCTAAGGTATTAGGAGATGACTATACAGTATTAGAAGAATATAGTGGTAAGAACTTAGAATATATGGAATATGAACAGTTAATACCTAGTTTAAAAGTAGATAAGAAAGCTTTCTTTGTTACAGTGGATGATTATGTAACTATGGAAGATGGTACTGGTATTGTTCATATTGCACCTGCTTTTGGACAAGATGATTATAATGTAGGAAAGAAATATAATTTACCTGTTTTAAACCCTGTTGGTGAAGATGGTAAATATACTGAAGGATTATGGAAGGGTATGTTCGTTTTCGATGCTGATATAGAAGTTATTAAATACTTAAAAGAGAATGGCAAGTTATTTAAGAAAATTAAAATGGAACATAACTATCCTCATTGTTGGAGATGTGATACACCACTTTTATATTATGCTAAACCATCTTATTATTTAGAAGTAACTAAGATAAAAGATGCTGTTGTTAAAAATAATAATAGTGTTAATTGGTATCCATCTTTTGTTGGAGAGAAAAGATTTGGTAACTGGTTATTAAATATGAATGACTGGGCAATATCTCGTAATAGATATTGGGGTACTCCATTACCTTTATGGAAATGTAGTTGTGGGCATCAAGAGATGATAGGATCACGAGCTGAACTTGTGGAAAAAGCGATTGAAGATATTGATGAGACTATAGAATTACATCGTCCATATGTTGATGATATTCATATTAAATGTAAACACTGTGGTCAAGAGATGAGCCGTGTTAGTGAAGTAATTGACTGTTGGTTTGATTCTGGTTCTATGCCTTTTGCACAATACCATTATCCATTTGAAAATAAAGAGTTATTTGAAGACCAATTTCCAGCAGACTTTATTAGTGAGGGAATTGATCAGACTAGAGGATGGTTCTATACTTTAATGTTAATTTCTACTTTTGTTACAGGTAAGAGTCCTTATAAAAACGTATTAGTTAATGATTTATTACTTGATAAATATGGTAAGAAGATGAGTAAAAGTAAAGGTAATATTGTTAAACCATTTGATTTAATGAATCAGTTTGGTAGTGATGTTATTAGATTCTATTTACCTTATGTATCTCCTGTATGGACTCCTATTAAGTTTGATAATGATGGCTTAAAAGAAGTTAATTCTAAGTACTTATCAACTCTTAAGAATGCTTATTCATTCTTTGAGATGTATGCTAATGCAGATAAAATAGATCCAAGGGAATATAATGTTCCTGTTAGTGATAGAGATATTACTGATAAGTGGTTACTATCTCGTTTAAACAATACTTTAGATTTAGTTACTAAAGCATATGATCTTTATGATTTAAATAAAGTAGTTCATTATATTGTAGATTTCTTAAATGATGACTTTTCTAATTGGTATATTAGAAGTAATAGAAAGAGATTCTGGGATAGTGAACTTACTCTTAGTAAGAAGGCAGTATATCAAACTACTTATGAAGTTTTACTTGCACTTTGTGAGATGGCAGCACCTATTACACCATTTGTTACAGAAGAGATTTATCGTAATTTGCGTGACGGTAAAAGTGTTCATTTAGCAGATTTCCCTAAAGTAGATGAAACCTTAATATCTAGTGAACTTGAAAATAGGATGAGTTTAGTTCGTGATATTTGTAGTTTAGGACGTAATGCAAGAGAAGATGTATCTATTAAAGTTAGACAACCTCTTAACTTTATAATTGTTCCTAAAGTGTTCGAAAGCGTAGTAGGAGAATTAGAATCTATTATCCTTGAAGAGTTAAATGTAAAGAAAGTAGTTTATGAGGATGATATGAGTCTTTATATGGATTATATTGTTAAACCTAACTTTAGGATTGTTGGTAAGATGTTTGGTTCTAATATTAAGGATTTTCAAGATTTAGTTAGTAAGTTTGATATTAATGATGTCAATCAGATTAAGTCAGGTTATTATACTACTGAGTTCTTAGGTAGTGAGTTAAAAATAACAGAAGATATGATTATTACAACACTTAAGAATAAAGAAGGATATTGTGCTTCTAGTAATGGTAATATTAGTGTTGTGTTAGATACTACTTTAACAGATGACTTAATACTTGAAGGACTTGCTCGTGAAGTAGTTAGAAAAGTACAAAGTCTTAGAAAAGAAGCTGATTTTGTTATTACTGATAGAATTAATCTTTACTATAACGGAGAAGAAATTGTTGATGTAATGCTTGATAAGTATATGAATTATGTTAAAGAAGAGACTTTATCTATTGAAGTTATTAAAGATGAGAGCCTTGATAAAAATATTCCTGTTAATGATTTAATGATGGGACTTAAAGTAGAGTGCAGAAAAAAATAAAATTTATATGAATTTTATAAATTCAAGATAATTTATCAGAGAAAATTGAGGAAAACAGGTGTTTTGAAGTGATTTTGCACCTGTTTTTGTCTTGAACTTGTATTTTTCTCTTTTTGATTTAATTATCTCCTTATGATAGAGTGTAATCACTTTTCGAAAAGTATTTAATTAGGAAAGGAGAAAAGTAATGTACACTGGATATAGTGAGGAATTTTTAGAAA
>CALVPN010000002.1 GCA_944351375.1 uncultured Bacilli bacterium
AATATTAATAGGTAGTTCAGCATCACTTGTACTAGTAACTTCTATTTTAGTTGGAATAAACTCCATTCCTCTTAATCTAACATTTTCATTTTTCTTTAAAGTACCTGTTACTTTAATAGTAGACTCTGCTGTTAAATTATTAACTAACTCTACCATTTCAGCATTGTTTTCATCACTTTTTTCAATAGTTACTTGAACCTTATCAGTAGAATCTCTTAATACTAAAAACTGTACCCATTTAATATTTCTAATGTTTTCAACAAAACCACTGATTTCTATTTCTTTATCAAAATAATTTTCTAAATCTTTGAAATAAATTTTCTTCATTAACTACACCTCTTCTTCATCATGATTATGATTATGACAACTGCACTCTTCCTCTATAGGCAAATTATCGTCACTTATATGTTCATCAAAGTAATAAATGATATATTCCATCATAATCTTTTCTTCTTCTTTAGTTTTATTATTTTTAATAGTAATTAAACCTTCATTTAAGTCATCACTGTTTAATAGTATTAAATATTTACTATTAAAGTAATCTGCTCTTTTAAACTGACTCTTTAAACTTCTTTTAGTATATTCTGTTTCTACTACAAAACCTGACATTCTAAGTTCGTTGGCAAGATAAATAGCATTTTTCTTTTCATCTTCATTAACATACATAATGAAAGCATCTATATCATCTCTAACATTATCTATATCTCTAGAGATTATTTCATCAACTAATCTATCAAGTCCAACTGCATAACCTACACATGGTGTTTCTGGTCCACCTAACATACTAACTAAGGTGTCATATCTTCCTCCACCACCTAGTGCAAGATTATTATTTTCAGTCATTAGTTCAAAAACAGTATGATTATAATAATCAAGTCCTCTTACTATTTTAGAATCTATTTCATATTTAACTTCTAATAAGTCAAGATATTCACATACTTTATTAAAGTGTTCCTTACTTTCTTCATTTAAATAATCTAATATTTTAGGAGCATCTTTAAAGTAGTCTTTATTACTATCTACTTTACAGTCTATAATCCTTAAAGGGTTCTTATCGAACCTTTCCTTACAATCATCACATAAATCGTCTAAATGAGGCTTAAAGTACTCTTTTAAGGCTTCTCTATATTTATCACGTGATTCTTTATCTCCTAGACTATTAATATGTACTACTGTATCAGTTAGTCCTAACATTTTATTGATGTTGTAAGCAAGGGAGATTACTTCTGCATCAATTATTGGATCACTACTACCTAGAACCTCTACCCCATATTGACTAAGTTCTCTATATCTACCCTTCTGAGGCCTTTCATAACGATACATTGTCCCATTATAATAAACTTTAACAGGTAAGTTATGAGTACCATACATTTTATTTTCTATATAACTTCTAACTACTCCTGCAGTTCCTTCTGGTCTTAATGTAATAGATCTATCCCCTCTATCTTTAAAGTCATACGTTTCCTTAGTAACAATATCAGTAGAATCTCCTATTCCTCTATGAAATAGCTCTGTTGATTCAAATATAGGTGTTCTAATATAATTATAGTTATACTTTTCCATACATGAATCTATAACTTCTTCTACATATTTCCATGTTCTTGCCAACTTATCCGTTAAATCAACTGTTCCTTTTGGTTTACTAATCATTATAATCCCTTTCTTTCTACCTGCTATTATACAGTAATTTTCTCTATTAGAAAAGATAAACCTTAAATTTTATTAAATTTAATACAAAATAAAAGAAGTCACCTAAACTCCTCTTTTTTTGTTTAATTTGGGCGACTATAAAACAAAATAAGATGGTAAAGAGAGTCAGATGACTTAGGAAATTTCTTTCCTAATACAAATATATAATAAAACTTAAAAAGTTACAAGTACGAGTTTTCGTAAACGCACTCAAACCCTTTAATATCAACAAAAATTTATTATTATTTTTTTTACTTTAAACGGAACAAACAGAGATAAAACTAGTAATTCTATACAAAAATAACCAAATTAAGTTAATATAAGTTCTTAAAAACTTATGAAAAATCTATTACCTCTTCAGTTCTTTTAATATCTTCTAAAATATTGTTAATTTTTACTATCATCAAATCATTTTTATTATTTAATATTTCTTCTATTCTTCTAGATTTATCATTAGTATTATCTAAATAATTATAATCAAAGTTATTAATTGTATCCGTTAATAATTTTTCATCATCTAATAAAACTTTTATTATATCTTTAACACTTACACTATCTTTAGACAATACATTTTCTACAAAAGTATTATTATCTTTTTGATATAGATATCTTTTAAAGATATTTTCAAGTAATAGTTTTAAATAATTGTTTCTATTGACACTACTAGCTAAATCTCTAGCTTTATACTTAGATGTAAATTTTAAAGTATTACCTGTTTTTAAATAGTCTATAACAGCATAATTACCTTGTCCTTTCTTATAGACTTTATCACAAATGGATATAACAGTGCTTAGATCTAAAACAGTATTTATATCTTTAAAAATAGTGTTATCATCTTTTGTAATAGTTACATTTATTTTAGGACTACTTTCAAGTAGTTTTAATTCGTTAACCCTCATATTTAAATAATCTCTAATCTTCTCATAATTAGTTTTAATATTAGTAGTCACTTCTAATTCATTAATTATATTATCACTAGTATTAACACTAGGTACAATATTTTCTTTTATATAGTTACTAGTCAAAAGAGAACCTATAGTATTACTATCATATAGAGTTTTTAAGATACTTTTAGTATTAAATTCACTCTTTATATTAGGATTTAATAAAACTTCTATTATAAGGCGTTCTACTTCTTTTAATTTAGTATCGCTTTCTTCTTCATAGTTAGGAAAATACTTATCTATTGATATATCATTATAAGTAATATTAGGATACTTATTACTTGGTTTATGATTTACTAGTAGAGCAATATCGTCAATAAAAGAAAGTTGAATTGTTATAGCATTTTCTAATTCTTGTAATCTTGTTTTATATTTTAATATTAAATCATCTATTTCCTTAGTCATTCTTGTTTTATAACTTTTCTCAATATACCTCATATATTCATTAATATCATAATAAATACCAGCATTCCTTATAATTAGTTTACATGTATCTATAATATTATCTTTAGTTAAAACTAAATTAGGAAGACTACTAAAACTTTGATTTAATATTTCTATTTCTTTTTCTTCTTTAATAATAGCATAATATTTACTACCATCTTCAAGAGTGTATAAAGCATAGACTAAATTGCTATTATTTATATAGGTAGAATCTACTATTTGATCATTTATTTTAGCAAATAAAGAGAATACTCTCTCATTTTCCTTACCTAATTTAGCATTAATATCCTTCTCTTTATAATTAGATAATATTTCTTGAACTCGATTAATAAATGAAGTAATAATATTGATATCTCTAGTATTTTTCACTTCATTATATAATGGCAATAAAGATTCTAATAAGCTTTTAGATAGTACAGTATTATTTAAGGCCATAATAACTTCATTAGCTTTTTTTATTAAGTTATTATATTCTAATAAAAAGTTATCATTTTCTATAATATTTAGAGTTTTACTATTTAAAGCATTATAAGTATCTAAAAGCTCATTATATATTTCATTTAAGGATGTTAGTTTAACTTTAGAATTATCTTCATTTTCTAAAGAAGTAATCTTTTTTGTAATTTTATCTTTAAAGGCAATATAATCGTTAAACTCTTCTTTAGGAATAATATCTTGTACTCTAACTAAAATCTGATTATAATAGCCCATTAATTGATTTATTATAGTTATTTTAAGTTTTATTTCTTCATCTAAAATAGTTTTATTACTAGAATCAATAAAGCTTTTTATTTCAGATCTATCATCATCAAGTTCTTTTAAAACTTCAAAATTATAAGCCATAACACCACTTCCTATTCTTAGGAAAATTATAGCAGAAAAAAAGCAAATAGTAAAACTATTTTGTCATACCATTTGCTTCCATAGTGTTTGTATCTTCAAAACTTATACTTCCATCTGTATTAACAACAATATTACCTGCTTCACCATTAGCCATAGCTTCTACTGCTTTAGAAGCCGCTATTTCTAAATCAGTTGGTGTTGTAGTAGCAGTAGTATTTGTAGTTGTTATATTTTCATCTTGATATACTGGTACTTCTTGAGTATTTTCTTCTCCTGTAATTTCAGATGATTGTTGACCATTATTATTTTGTTGTAATTCCTCATCACTTGTTACATAATCACCATTTGCTGTATTATTAGGATCAGGTAATGGATCATTTGGATTTGCATAATCTAATTCATAATCATCACCTACTCCTACTTCAAAATCAACAGATCCTTCATTACCCAAATAGTTATCATCAAGGATAATATCTTCCTGATTTGTAGGCTGGTCCCCTCCACCTGCTGGTACATCAATTTCTTCGCTATAATCATTATCTGGTTTTTCACCTTCTTGATAATTATTATCTTCTTCACCTTCACTTACATTTCCATATGGATTATCTGGAGTTTCTGAATCAGTTGGTGGAGTTGGATTATTAGTAGATCCATCTATACTAGCATTTGGATCTTGGAACCCTCCTAATGATTCATTAACAGTACCAGGTGTAGTTGTAACATTTGAACCACTATTTGTTGGTTGTGTCCAAGAAGTATCATATGTATAGTAGCCTGTACTACTTTGTTCAGCAGTTACTACAGGTTCTTCAGGAGTCTCTGCTGTTTTCTCTTCTTCTTTTTGATTTATTGCTTCATCTATATATTTACCAATACCTCCAATTTCACCTGTAATACCTACTTTAGGTCCATCATTAGTTGGACTTTTAGATTTGTTTATAAAAAATGCTCCAATTCCAAATGCTACAGCAATAGCAACAAAAGCAGATGAATATTTAATTTTTTTTGCCTTAGGTAAATCTTTAAATCTATACCATGCTTTTTTAGGAAGGTTTAAAATTGTAGATTTTAAATTCTTACCTCTATTAAGTAGTCTACTAAATATTGAACCTTTTGCTTCCTTATCATATTGATCTTTAGCTTTATCAAAGTCATCACTATTAAGCTTTACATTCTTATTAGCTTTTTTAATGTGAAGAAAGACATCATTTTTATCTTTACAGTTAAAGTTAAAGATATCTTTTTCTTTTGCTAATTTATTAGCATCTTCTTTAGTTTTACATTTTCTATTCTTAAGCAAATCTGTAGTTAAACCTCTAGCTTCGTCTAAATCATCTGTAAAACCATAATTAATATTACCTTTAGAATCTTCATAAGTATAAACGAACATTCTAACCTTATTTCCATCTTCGTCATAGTCATAATAACTATATAAACCTGTAATTCTATCCATATTTTCCTCTCCTATCTCATATTACCTGTATAAGTATAACCATTATTTAATAAATTAGTGTCATTATAAGTACTCCACTTCGTATCAGTAGAACCACTACTTATTAATGTTCTTGTTCTATAACTAAAATAATGTACTCTTTTATACACTGCTTCTCCATCATTTGTAGTACCAACTTTTTCAATTCTTGAATACAACTGAATCTCTTTTAAACAATTGGCATCATTTAAACCACATATAACAGCGTTAACTCTATTATTATTATATTCCCATTCACTCCACTCACTCCAATTAGATAAAACGGGATTAATTACTTTTCTATACTCATACATTGTAATAACTTGAGGTGAATTATTTGAAGTACTATTACTTGATGTATTAGTATTTTCATTATTAATAATATTAGAGTTATTACTATTAGAAGAAGACTCTGTAATCTCTACCTCTTTAGTAGGCTCTTCCTTTTTAATTTCATTTTTATCCTCTTTACTACTATCTTTTTTACAGATAGCATTTTCACAATAACTGTATTCTCCTACTTTCATAAGAGAATAATCCTCTTTTTCTTGACACTTAAGATTTACTTTTAATGTATAATCATTATCATTTTTAGTTAATCTAATATAACTATTATTAACATCACAAGATTTACCATCTGCATCTGTAAATGCTACTAATAAATTTCTATTAACCATATCTCTTAATGTTAATTCTACTTTTTCTCCTACTTCTTTAGGTAAATTATCTTTTGTATAATAATTAAAGGCTGCACTTTCCATTTTTTCTAAATTTTCACTAAATACTTTATCATAGTTAGAACTCGCTCTATTAGCATTACTTTCTTTATTAGAACTTGTTAATTTTGTAATAATGAAAATTATCAAGATTAAAAAAATTATAACTACTATTGCTTTTAATAAAATATCTCTTAATGGAAATCTACCTCTAGCATTCTCCTCTGTATACATAACTTAATTCCCCCTTTTCCTTAAGTTTGGGCATATTATACCATATTTTTTAAAGATTGTCAAACTTCAGTGTAACAAGTGTACACCCTGGATTCATAAAATCTAATTTATATTCTAAAACTCGTTTTTCTTTTTGCAAATAACTTCCTATTGCATCTTTTAAAATACCAGATCCAATACCATGTATTATAACAATGTTTTTATATTTGAGCTTATAACAATCATCTATAAATTCTTTTACTTTAAAAACAGCATATTCTCTATCCATACCATGTAAATCAATACTAGGATAACTAGATAATATCAAGATCCTCACTTCTTTCTAAAACGCTTTTTAAACTAGGAATTGAATAGCGTCCACCAACTTTTAATGTTGATAAAGCTCCTGTAATATTTGCTAATCTGCAAGTATCTTCAAGACTATAACCATGGGTTATAAAGTACGTAAAAGCCCCATGAAATATATCACCTGCTCCTGTTGTATCAACAGCTTTCACTTTAATGCTTGGTATTAATTTATATTCATCACCAATTTTAGTAAAACAACCTCTATCTTCTAAAGTAATAATAACATTATTATGAAAATCATTAACTAACTTTTCGTGCATTTTAATAAGATTTTCAATCTCACCATCATATGGTAATTTAGTATAATCAAGAGCAAAGTTTTTAGAACAGACAAGATAGTCTACTAAAGGACATAGATTAACAGTTGATGGTTTACAAGTACCAGCATCTATTATTTTAACAGCATCTTTATTATTAAGAAGAACCCTTTTACTCATCTCTTCTTCTTCACCATCTACTAAGATAACATCATATTTATTATCATTAAGAATACTACATCTAGCGATAAAATCATCTTGACTTGTCAATATAGTCCTTGATGTATTCGTTGTATTGGCAATTATATAACTAAGATTAGTATCCATAGAATCAATAAGTTCTAAAAAGTTAGTATCAACACCAACACTGTTAAACTCTTCTTTAATCTTTCTTCCATAATAATCATTACCTACAACACCTTGAAAAGATACATCACATCCCCATAAAGATAATAGATAACCAGCATTACTTGCAGGTCCCCCTCCACAATCAATATGTTTCCCAACACGTTTTTTAGTGTTTTCTATAGGAAAGCTATCAACTCGAAAAGTAATATCATAAGAAGCATGGCCTATTGTTAAATATTTCATATCATGTCGAGTAGACAAGTCTCGACTACACCTCTCTTTCTTTTTTAGTGAGAGGTTTGTCTCATTGCCCCTCACAGAACCCATCGTGCCCTATTAAGGCAATAGGCTCTTCAAATAATCTTATATATTCCAGTACCAAATATCTTTGTATATCTTAGGCTCAGCTATCGGAACTCTTTTAAGTATTTTATTAAATGTTTTGATACTAAGTTTTCTTTGGCTTCTCCTAAATATACTACTTCCGAGTGCATACAAGGTATGATAATATATCTTGTATAATTCAATAAGCATACCATTTATTCCATAGTAAGCATATAATCCTATTAATTTCTTATTTAATAGTTTTATTATCTCTATAAATTTTACTGCTCTATGTTCTTTAATCCATTTTGTAATTGCCTGTTGTTTTAGTTTCTTTTTCTTCTTACTCATTTTATGCCCTACTGTATACTTACCATTTCTTGTTGTTCCATTGTAGTGCATAAAGCCAAGAAAATCAAATGTTTCTTTTGTTCCTTTAAATCTGCCAAATGGAAGTATTCTTGTTTTATCTTGTTCCATTTTTAATCCAAATTTTGCTAATCTTTTAATTAATAATTGATATACTTGTTTAGCCTCATTTTCATATTGAAACATTATTATGAAGTCATCAGCATACCTTACTAAATATGCTTCTCCTTTTAATTTAGGCTTTATGTACTTTTCAAAGAATAGGTCTAGTACATAATGAAGATATACATTGGCAAGTATTGGCGATATTAGCCCACCTTGTGGTGTACCTTTATCAGTTTCATAGTATTTCATATCTTCCATGTAACCACTTATTAGAAATCTATTAATGTATCTTAGAAATACTTTATCATTAATGTCATGTTCCAGAAATTTCATTAGCCATTTATGGTCAACATTATCAAAGAACCCTTTAATATCACAGTCTAGTATATAGTTAACTTTGTTAATCATAATTCGCTGATTTATTTCCCTTATTGCTTGATGGCAACTTCTTTTTGGTCTAAACCCATATGAGCATTCTAGAAATTTGCATTCATAGATTTCGTTTAATATGTCTGCCATAACTCCTTGTACCAATTTATCTTCATATGCTGGTATCCCAAGTGGTCTTAGTTTTCCATTTGCTTTAGGAATATATGTTCTTCTTACTGGCAATGGTTTATAACTAAATTTCTTCATACGCTCAATTAAATTTTCTATATTGTCTTCTAAACTGATTCCATATTCATCTTTAGTCATTTTATCTATACCACTTGCTTTATTTCTTTGTTGTTTCCTGTGTTGTTCTTTTAATCTTTCTTTATTGACAAAATGAATTAAGTTTTCAACTTTGATATTTCTTTGTGCATAATATTTTATATCTTTTCGTTCATTTTCCACTTATTATTCCTCCTCATGGGTTGTAAGTGTTTCTCTAAAGAAACGATTATTTGCTAGTCCCTTCGCTCCATGGTCGTTACTCATTTCATCACTACTATGAACTAGTCCGACTACTTATATATCTTTTGAATATCTTGGGTTAACCAAGTCCTTGCATATTCATTACCATTACTATTAGTATTTTAAACCTTTTAGAATTAGGAATATATAAGTCCTCTCAGGTACGTATATAATAACTATGTAAAACTCGCCATGTCCTAAAGACCCCGATAGATTTCTCATAATATCTCGCATTAACGATATTACCGATATTGCATACTGTGTAGGTGACCACATCTGCATCTATTTATTTATTATTTAACGAGGCTCAATAACTTCACGCTTACGCATTACGGCTCGAATTCTTGTTTACCTACGCTTAAACCTAGTCTCACGATTTCGGCTCCAAGGCTAACTACTAGCTCTTTGCTAGAGATTACCAGGTCGGTTTCCCACCGACTATATTATATACGCCGAACTGACGCACCACCGTTTTAATTATAACAATTTTTATTAAAAAAATATATACAAAAAGCAAGATATTAGTGTAAAGATATGTTACAATTAAATGGGTGTTAAATATGAAGAAGAAAAAAGATAAGAAAAAATTAACTAAAAAACAAATGATTATACTTATTATAGTTACTATTGTCTTAGGCACTTTATGTTATTTTATATCAACAGAGATTACTAAATCTATAATAGATCATAAAACTATGGAAGAGAGATTAAGGAATGAAGAGTATCCTGATTTAATAGAACCTGATACTATTAGTAATATTTCTTTAAATGATTTAATAAATAATTTTAATGAAATCAGTGCAGAAGATATTGATATAAATAGTATAGTTGATAATAAAACAACTATGAATGATATAGAAATAGAATTTTGTCTTAATGAAGATAACGTTAGTATTATAAGTATTAATTTTAATAAAAAAAGTGATGCACAAGATATAATCACTGATATGATAATTGCAAATAATGAAAATATTACAGAAGAAACAACTACGCTCATATATGATAGAGTATTCGAAACCTTAGGTAATACAAATGATAAAGAAAGTAAAACATCAGAGTTTTTTCAATATCAAGGGTTAGAATTTAGTTTAAAAGAATTTAAAGAAAAAAATAAGTATAAGTATAGTTTTAGAATAGGTAGAATAATTGAAGAAGAATAAGAAACAAAAAATTAAAAAATCTAGTTTGATTAAAGAGAAGAATATATTTAAGGACAAAAATTACAAAAAAAGACAGTAATTTCAACAATTATTGTCTTTTTGTCATATATCTTATTTTATCCCTATAATCACGTTGTCATTGTAACTCTCGTTACCATTGTTGTTGACATACCGAACGGTTGACGAAGATTTTGGTAATCCCCTACTATAATTTATTTAAACTAATTATAGCCTAACTTAATTAGTCAACAATCTAGAAAATACATTTCCTAGATTGCTGACACCTAACTACCTAAAGTTAGAACAAATGGATCTGATTTTACACCTGTCCCTGAGGTTATCTCAACATTAGATTTTAGATTTATTGATGGACGGACGCCGCCAGCATCGGTCGGATTGTAGAGGTTGTTCGCGCTGCCGTAGTAGTTGAGGTTACGCACGTGAGACGAACTATATGGTGTTAAGGTCCAATAAGATTTTGTTAATCCTGTACTAGAACTTCCTCCTTTAACTGCATATCTTTCAAATTGACCTGACATTAATTCACCTAACCTTAGTAGACCCACTTTAGCATTAGTTGTGTTTGAAGTTGTACTACTCATATTGGTATCTGTATATTTTGCTAATTTATAACTTGTACCATTTCCTACTGTTCCTAGATACCATGTAGTATTATCTTCTATCATATTACTATATGCACTATCTACATAACTTGTTAGATAGTCTCCATTTAAAAATGTTCCTATAGTATTACTATTAGAAAATGTTATATTACTTCCAAAAACACTTGTTACAAAGTTTCCAGAACTCTTTAATGGTTCGGCACTGACTATTTTTGTACCTACTCCGTTTTCATGACTTACTATTCTATAGAGATTATTTTCATCATTTCCAAAGCGAATGTATTCTCCACTATATCTAGTTGACAACAATGTTCCTGAAAGGTCTGTATCGTTATCTCCATTTAAACGATATGGGTTATCTACTGTACCATCTCCATCTACGATTTTGACGTTAGATTTTAGATTTATTGATGGACGGACGCCGTAAGCAAAGGTGGGATTGTTGTTGTCCGCGTTGCCGTTGTAGTAGACGTTACGCACGTAAGACGAACTATATAGTGTTAAGGTCCACCAATCAAGTCCATTATTTAAATAACCGCTTCTATAAGTTGTTCCATTATAACTAGATTGATATTCATACATATTCAAAAGCCCTACTGCATTTGTGACCACTGTTGTTCCATTAGGTCTTGTTATACTTCCTAATTCTCTATCATCCATAGTTGCATCCCATACTGCATCCGTTACTATAAACTTTTCTGGATCTCTTAAATTACCTAAAAATCCATCGACACTTGTATCATTTAACCACTCTTGCATATAACTTCCTTCAAAATCAGTATTATCACTTGAATTATAAGGTATTGCACTTATATTCCATTGTGTTACTAACTTTACACTGTTATCACTTGGATCTATTGATACTGCCCTCCATAACTTTCCACTATACCAGATATAGTTATTTGGATCGTCTCCAGTTATAAAGGTTTGTTCTTCATCTGTTGTATTTATATTTTCTTCTGGTAAATTTCTTAATAAAACACTTGCAACACTTTTATCTTTTTCTTGACTTACTTCTACTCTTAACTTTCCACTAAATACTTGACCACTATAATTACCATCAACTTCACCTGTTATCCATAAGTTTAAACTATATTCATTTGTTTCTTTTCCTTCTATAGTCCCACTATCTAATACTCTATTAGGATTACTTCCTATTGATGTTAAAAGCTTCGCTCCACTGCTTTCTCCATTCTTTACTAGATTATACTTTAAGAACTTATCATCTATTCTAGTATCAGTATCACTTATAGTATTATCATCTAAATATATTATATAATCTACTGCTTTACTTCCATTATTTATTAATTTAAATGTTGAACCTTCTAGTGATAATCCTTCACTATCACTTATACCTATAGCATTATCTAGACTTATTCCTTCACTCGTCTCATCAAGTACTAAATCTAATGTTCCCACTTTTACTACTTGATCTGTTCCAGATAACTGAGTTCTAAAAAAAGCATAACTTACTGCCATTATCAAAATTATAATGATTAATATACTTATTACTATTGTAATTATCTTTTTCTTTTTATCATCTTTCTTTTCCATAACTCGCTCCTTCTATACTATCTAATGAAATATTATCATATTGAACTAAATAAATCAATTATAGAAAAGAAAAAACAGTAACTTAAATTACTGTTTTACGCACGAGATACATATTTACCATCTTTAGTACTTACTAAGATATCTTCATCTTGTTTAATAAATAATGGTACTTGAATAGTCATACCTGTCTCTAACTCTGCATTTTTCATAGCACCACTTGATGTATTACCTTTAACTGCATCTTCTGTCTTTGTTACTTTCATAACTACTTTATCAGGTAATGATAATCCTAACATCTCTCCTTCAAAGAAAGTAATTTCAACTTCTAAGTTTTCTTTTAGGTATTTAGTATCATCACCAATAACACTTTTATCAAGTTCTATTTGTTCATAGTCTGACATACTCATAAAATAATAAGTATCTCCCATAGAGTATAGAAATTGCATTGTTTTCTTAGAGATATGAGCAGTTTCTACTTTAACTCCTGCATTAAATGTTTTCTCTACAATAGAACCTGTTCTTAAGTTTTTCATCTTAGCTTTTACTATTGCAGCACCTTTACCTGGTTTAACATGTTGACTTTCAATTATAGTATAGATTCCACCTTCAAATTGAATAGTCATACCTGGTTTAAAATCATTTGAATTAACCATATTATTACTCCTTTCTTATAGACTTAAAACAGTCATTAAATGACTGTTATATTATTATTTTTTCTCTTTATGAGTTGTATGTTTACCACAGAATTTACAATATTTACTAATTTCCATTCTTCCTGGAGTATTATTTACATTTTTTTCTTCTCTATAATTCTCATTTCCACAAACTGAGCATACAAAAGTCTTCTTTTGTCTATGTCCTAATTTTTTTGCCATGCGTTTTCCCTCCTTTTTTCTCTAGTAATTTTATCAAAGATTTTTAAATCTAGCAACTATTTATTTAATTCTTTTAATAATTCAATAGTTTTTCTCATCTCCCCGTCATATTGAACCATCTCAATACCACCAAATTGATTTAAAAAGTCATCTAATTCCATTTGATAACGTTCAGCAAGTTTTTTAGCTTCTTCCATTGCTTCATCTTCTGATACTTCAATCTTTTCCATATTCATGATTTCTTCAAGCATTAAACGATATAATACGTTTTGATAAGCTTCTTTTTCAAGTTGATCTCTTAAATCTTTCTCAGTAGATTTAGTAACTTGATAATATAAATCTAAACTAATTCCTTGCATAGCCATTTGTTGTTCTGTTCTTCTAAGTAGTCTATCTGTTTCTTCATCTACCATTTCTTCTGGAATATCAACTTCTACATTTTTAGATACTGCTTCAAGTAATCTATCAATATAGTTATTTTCTTCTTCCATATCTTTATTAGCTTTTATATTAGCTTCTATTTCTTTTCTAAGACTCTCTTCATCATTAACTCCTTCAATACCAAGATCGAAGAAGAAGTCTTCATCTAATTCTCTTTTTTCTTTAGTTTTAATTTCATGTACTTTTACTTTAAAAGTAGCATCAGCACCTTTTAAAGACTCTTCCATATAATCTTCTGGGAAAGTTACTTTGATTTCTTTTTCTTCACCAGACTTCATACCAATTAATTGTTCTTCAAATCCTGGAATAAAAGAACCACTACCTATTTCTAGAGAATAGTTTTCACCTTTTCCACCTTCGAAAGCAACACCATCTTTAAATCCTTCAAAGTCAATAACTGCAACATCACCGTTTTCTACTTTACCATTCTCATCTTTATTAACTAGTTCTTCATATCTTTCTAAAAGATGCCCTAACTCATGATCTACTTCTTCTTTAGTTACCTTAACTTCATTAGGCTTAATTCCTAAATCTCTATATTTACTAATTTTAACTTCAGGTTTAGTAATAATTTTAAAAGTAAAAGTAACACTCTTTTCATCTAAACTCTTTAAATTAGGTTCAGGTTGTACTACTGGTACTAAATCATTTTCTTCTAAAACTTTTGTATAAGCATTTTGTAATACTAAGTCAGCAGCATCTATTAAATAATCTTGTCCAAATTTCTTATCATAAATACTTTTAGGACATTTACCTTTTCTAAAACCGTCTACTTCAACTTTTTTAACTCTTTCTTTAAAAGCTTTATCAACAGCATCAGTCCATTCTTTTCCTTCTACTTTTATTTCAATATTGTGATAGTTTTTCTTATTTGTTTCTTTTTTAGTTTCTTTCTTTTCCATAAATATTTCCTCCAATACGTTTCTTATTATATATGATAAACAATAGTTTTTCAACAATAAATTCCCAACTTTTCCATAAAAAGGTCAAAATAACCAGAGACTTCTAGAGTTCTCTGATCTCAGGTTATAACATTATTTTATAAACATAGCATCTCCAAAAGAGAAGAATCTATATTTTTCTTTAACTGCTGTATTATAAGCATTTAAGATATTATCTTTCCCCGCTATAGCAGATACTAACATGATTAAGGTTGATTTAGGTAAATGGAAATTAGTTATAAGTCCATCTATACTTTTAACCTCTTTCCCTGGATAGATAAAGATATCAGTAAAACCAGAGTCTTCTCTAAACTCTCCAAACTTCTCATAAACTGTCTCTAATGTTCTAGTAGATGTTGTTCCAACTGCAATAATTCTTTTACCATTTTCTCTTGTTTTATTAAGAATATCTGCAACGCTCTTACTTAATGAATAAAACTCACTATGCATTTTATGTTTAGTAACATCTTCTACTTTAACAGGTCTAAAAGTACCAAGTCCTACATGTAAAGTTAGATAAACGACATTTATACCTTTTTCTTTTATTCTTTCAAGTAACTCTTCTGTAAAATGTAGCCCTGCAGTAGGAGCAGCTGAGCTTCCTACTTCTTTAGCATACACTGTCTGATATCTATCTTTATCTTCTAGTTTTTCATGAATATATGGAGGAAGTGGCATAGTACCAAGTTTATCTAATAATTCATAGAATATTCCTTCATAACTTGCATCAAACACTCTAATACCTTCATCTTTTACTTCTGTACAGGTTAATTTTAATAGCCCATCACCAAAAGATACAACATCTCCTACATGAATACGTCTAGCAGGTTTAACTAAACACTCCCATGTATCTCCTTCTTTATTTTTTAATAATAATACTTCAATAACCGCTTTAGTTTCCTCTTTTTCACCTATTAATCTAGCAGGTAAAACTTTAGTATCATTTAATACTAAAGTATCTCCAGGATTAAGATAATCTATAATATCATAAAAATGTTTATGAACTAACTCTCCAGTTAACTTACTAAGTACCATAAGTCTTGAAGCATCTCTTTGTTTTATTGGTGTTTGTGCGATTAATTCTTCAGGTAAATTATAATCAAATTCTTCTATTTTCATGAGTATACCCCCTATCAAAACTAGCATTTTCTGCAAAACCTATTTTTTCTCTTCTCTCTTTACTAGTCTTATTAGTAAAGTCATCTAATATTTCATCATCTTTTCCTTGGTAATAATCTAAATAACAACTCTTTTCAGGTAAATTATCTACTTTTTCAGATATTACATTTATTATTTTGGGTGATATTTTAGCATTAACAAACTCTTCTAATTCATCACTATCATAATCACTCAAATAAAATCCTAGAAAATAAAGACTAGAAAGAGAATAATCATCATAATTATTAATTCTATTTAAAAAGGATATTAAACCTAATAAAAAACTAACTTTAGAATGATGTTCTACCTTTGCTTTTTTATACATTTCATTTACTTTAAGTATTATTTTTTGTTTATCTTCATCATGATCTTCACTACTCTTTAGATTGCCTAACCAAAAAGGAATTAATTTTTCATTATATTTATTAATTAATATTTCTCTATGCAACGAATCTATTAATTCATTATACATCTAAATCCACTCCAAAAAGTCCTCCTTGGTAGTTTATATTAAGTTCCCTATAAGCTTTTTCTGTAACCATTCTACCTCGACTTGTTCTTTTTAGATATCCTTCTTGTAATAGATATGGTTCTATAACATCTTCTATTGTCGATGTCTCTTCTCCTATTGATGATGCTAGAGCATCTATTCCAACAGGTCCTCCATTAAATCTTTCAATAATTGCTTTTAATAATTGATGGTCAGTCTCATCAAGTCCACTCTTACCTACTTTTAATCTTTCTAAAGCTTTGTTCATAACTTCTAAATCAACAGATTCTTTTTTATCTACTAAAGCAAAGTCTCTAACTCTTTTAAAGAGACGGTTGGCAATACGTGGTGTTCCTCTACTTCTTTTAGCAAGTTCTATAGCAGCATCATCATCTATAGGCATATCTAAAACTCTACTTGTTCTTTTAATAATCTCAGTTAACTCTTCTGTTGTATAAAATTTCAGTTTAGAAACAATACCAAAACGATCTCTAAGCGGTGCAGATAAATCTCCTGCTCTTGTCGTTGCCCCAACTAATGTAAACGGTGGTAAATCTATTTTAATACTACGAGAACTTCCTTCTCCACCAATTATTATATCTAAAGTAAAGTCTTCCATAGCAGGATATAGTATTTCTTCTATAAATCTAGGCATTCTATGTATCTCATCTATAAATAAGACATCTCCTGGTTCTAAAGTTGAAAGTATTGCTGCTAAATCTCCACTTTTTTCAATAGAAGGACCACTAGCAGTTTTAATATTAACACCAAGCTCTCTTGCAATAATAAAGGCAAGAGTTGTCTTACCTAATCCTGGAGGACCATATAATAAAACATGATCAAGTACTTCTCCTCTAATCTTACTAGCTTCTATAAAGACTCTAATATTTTCTTTTACTTCACTTTGTCCTATATATTCATCTAATACTTCAGGTCTAATAGTATTATCTACTACACCATCATCAACTAACTCTTCACCTGTTACTATTCTTTCCATTTAAACACCTACTTTAATAATAATTTTAAGGCTTCTTTTATCTGGTCTTCTATACTTAAAGAAGAATCTATCTTCAAGATAATACTTTTTATTTCTTTATCTTTATAACCAAGTCCAAGTAATGCTTCTCTTAACTCTTCACTTGTATCTATCACTTTCTCATCACCAGCTGTTAAATCATCTAGTTTTCCCTTCAAATCAAGAATCATCTGCTTAGCAAGTTTCTCTCCTATTTTAGGGAACTTCTTTAGATAAAGAATATTTTCTCTATTAATCGCATCACTAATTCCATTAATAGAACCAGTAGCGATAATAGGTAGAGCCATTTTAGGTCCAAGTCCTTTAACACCAATAAGTTTTAAGAACAGATCTTTTTCTTCTTTAGTTTTAAACCCAAACAAACTATGTTCATCTTCTTTTATTTGTTGATATAAATAGACTTTGTATTCACTACCTTCTACAAAGGCAAAAGGATTAGGTGTATTAATAAGATAACCTATTCCATTATTTTCTAAGACAATAGCATTAGACATTACTTCCGTTACTTTACCTATAATATAACTATACATCTTAGTCTTCCTTCATATTATGATGAACGTCCCCTACATCATCTATATCTTCTAAAGCCTCTATTAGATTATATACCTTTTCTTTTGTTTCATCATCAAGTTCTACTTCATTATTTGGGACAAATGTAACTTCACTAGTTAAGAATTCTGCTACACCAATACTAGCAAGTGCATCTTTTACAGCAATAAATTTATCACTAGGTGTTGTAATTAAATATGTATCCCCTGTTTTTTCAATATCTAATGCTCCTGCATCTAAGGCAGTTAACATTATTTCATCTTCATCATAATCACTTGGAATAACAATAATACCTTTACGTTCAAAAATATAACTAACAGAGCCATCAGTACCCAAATTACCTCCACGTTTAGAAAAAGTACTACGTACCATTGATGCAGTTCTATTACGATTATCAGTAAGACAATCTACCATGATTGCAACTCCTGCTGGTCCATAACCTTCATAACGAATGCTTTCATAATTTTCTCCATTACCGGCTCCTTTAGCCTTATCAATAGCTTTCTGGATATTATCTTTAGGCATATTAGCAGCTTTAGCTTTCTCAACAACCAATCTTAAAGATGCATTACTATCTGGATCTGGCGCTCCACTTTTAGCAGCAACATATATTTCTTTAGCAAGTTTTTGAAATACTTTACCACGCGCTGCATCTATTAACCCTTTCTTTCTATGAATAGTAGCCCATTTTGAATGTCCACTCATGTTATTACCTCCCTTTCTTTCTTCATTATAATAACACAAATATATCATTTATTCTAGATTTAACTTAAAAATAATGTTATATTACTAACAGGTGAGTCACATGGAAAAATATATTAAAAACGGTAATAAAAAAATCAAGTTTAAAACAGTTACTAAATTTAAAGACAGGATAAAAGGCTTTAGATTTTATCTTTATCCAATTAAAGAAGGGTTATGTTATCCAAAAAAGAAAATGATTAATACTTATTTTGTATGTCAAAAACTAGATATAGTTGTTACTGATAAAGAGAATAATATTCTAGCTATATATCCTAGTATTAAAACAGAAAACTTTATAAGACCGAGATTAAAAGCATATTACATATATCTACTTCCTGAAGGTAGTTCTAAAGGCCTTGAAAATTATGATAAATTAATAATAATGACAAAAGACAATAAATGATTATACTTATTGTTATAATCGTGCTTGAATTAAAGAAATATTAAAAGGACTATCTCCTATAAATTACAGGCTATAATCCTCTATTAATACTAATAATAAACTACCAATTTTTAAATTAACTTTTGTAATTCCTCTATACTAAGCCCTGTATTTTTAGACACAGATTCTATAGGCATACCATCTTTAAGAAGGTTCTTAGCAATAGAAATTTTTTCTTCCTTTTTACCTTCTTCAAGTCCTTCAGCTTTTCCATCATCGTAACCCCAATTACGAGCAGTATTAATCATTCTTTTCTGCATCTCTTCATTATCATAAATTACCCCAAACTTGTCATCAATTCCTAGTTTCTCTAACTCATCCACGATTTTTAAAGCCTCCTTATCGTCTCCTGCTATTTCTCTTAACTCTTCGTAAGATGTTGCAGTAAATAAAGATAAATACATTTCTTCTTTATTGTCTCCATTATATCTTATTCCCTTGTAATTTTCAAGATACACTTCATGTATCTTGAAATCTTTTATTTCTTTATGTGTATCTAAATCCATAACAGAATAAGATGCTTTACTAACATAAGGATGCTTCTCTTTATTAAAGTTTATTTGAATAATATATTTTTTCTTTACATCTTCTCCACTATTTAAACTTTTAGCAAGTAAGGTATACACATATAATCTATTCTTAAACTTTGTAACCTCACTAGGAAACTGATTCATCTCTATCGAGATAATTATATCAATATCACTATTTACAAGTAATAAATCTAAACGATAATCACGTTTTTCATTACCACTATTAAGTTCGGCATCATATAATTCAAAATTACTAATATCCATATCTATAATAGATTTAACAATAACATTAAAGAACTCTTTATACTCCTCTTTTTTAAACAAGTGTTTAAATGTAGTATCACTTAACAAGCTTATAAACCTTTTTTCTTTCTTTTTATCTTTCATAAAGTTTCACCCCCAAAATTTAAATACTTTCTAGAAAGTGATTTAACTCTAACACGGAAGATAGATTAATGCAAAAAGGTAATATTAATAATTCGTTACAAAAAACAAAGATCAATTTAATAAATTCACTAGGAAAAATAAAAATTGACTCTAAAAATTAAAGTCAACTACTAAATTCTAAACTTTTTTAATTTCTTCTATTTTTACTAATTAATTCCAAAGGAACTGTCAACTGTTTAATTCTTTCTATTATTCTTTTAGCCTTTACTTTTTCAGTACCACTATTAGTAATACTTAAAGAAGCTTCTAGCTCACTTAAAGTTAAATTAGATGTAAAGAATGTAGGTAACTCCTCTTCCATGCGATATTGTAGTATTGGTCCTAATACTTCATCTCTACTCCATGATGTAGTATTCTCTGCTCCTATATCATCTAATAATAAAAGTGGGACTGTCTTAATAAAGTCAAACTTCTCTTCATAGTCACTACCAAAAGATGACTTTAAACTTCTTAGGAGTTCTGGATAATATACTAAAGCTGAAGATATGTTTTTCTTAGCAAGTTCATTAAAAAGTGCTGCTACTAAGTAGGTTTTTCCACTTCCAAAAGAACCACTTAAATATAGGCCCTTACCTTTTTTATCTTTTAAATAACTATCCATAAACTCTTTAAAATATTTAAAGATAGGTAAACGTTTATTATCATCTCTATAAGCTTTAGAAAAAGAAGCTTCACTTATTTCTTTAGGCAAATCAAAACAAGTAATATTTTTCTTATAAGCATATGTATTTTCTTCTTTTATTAACATTGGACAAGGTATATAACTAAAATTTAAATTATTACCATCTTTTAAAGCTGTAAACCTATGTCCTTTTAAGGTATTAGGACAATTCTTTAAACCAGGACAAGACTTACAATTATTATTTTCCTTAACTGCATCTTCTATACTAGATGTATATTTAATTAATATATCATCACTTACATCAAGATTATCTACATACGCTTTAAAATCAATATTTCCTAAAGCTTCGCCATAATAACTTTTTAATTTAGTAATATCACTTTTCTTTACTAATGTATTTACTTTTTTCATAACTTCACATCCCAACTAAAAGTTTTTGCATCTATATCATCTAATGACTTCTCAAAATCATATATTGCAGTAGCGACAACATAAAGTGTCGCACCTTCTTTATTCGCTTCATCTGCCTTTCCATTTTGAATAAAACGTTCCATTACTAGATTTGCAGTTTTTACCAATAAATCATAGCGTTCATTTTCTTCCATTCTTTTTGATACTTCTTCATTTGCTAAAAAATAATATTTATTACTAAGAATCCAACCTGTTAAGTGATATAAACTATAATTTAAATTATGAAATATTCCTGGTGTAAAGAAATTTCATCATCTAAATTAATAACATAATTAGCAAGGGTTAAAAGATATCTATCAACTACCTCATCATACTCTAACTCTTCCTCTTTATCAAAACCTAATATTTTTCTTGCTCTCTCATCAATATTATTCATACTGTATTTCATAAGTCCCACTTCCCCTACTTCCATTCTATCATTATTTTTAGAATTTTAACAACTTTTTTAATCTTTCATAAACTATTATAGGTGATGCCTATGAAATTTAAAAGAAACAAACATAGTCCTTTCTGTAGATGTTATTTTTGCAAACAAAAAAGAAGAAACAGTATCTTTTATTTAGGGACTTTACTTGCACTTCTAGTAATTATCCTTTATCAGGCTCTTCTTCTTTTATTTTTAGTAACCAGAATCCATGCTTTATTATTATTAATTGAGTTAGTGCTTTTCATAGTGCTTCTTATCTTTCTCATTCTTTAATATAAACTCACTAGTTAATTTTAATCTATCAAAAAAGTTAGTTAATTCTAAACATTTATTTAAGCTAGAGGGATAAATATCTATTTTTTCTGGTATTGTTATATTTATAAGAAAATAAAGATATTCTTCTTCTTTATAATGATATCTATGCTGATATAGTCTAAAATTACTTATCATATCCGTATCATTATAATTTTTTTTAAAGAAATTAATGAAATCAAACGGTGGTCTTTCCAAATGAGCTTTTTCTAAACTTATAAAATAATCATTATCTGCTGTAATAAAATGACTTAACTCACATTTGCCATGAGCATAAACATATCTTTCGCGTTTTTTGTCTTTCATGATTTTATACCAATTATGAACTAGATTTCTAGAATAATTTAAAGCACTATAAATAATAGAGACATTTCTTATAAATAAATATTCTGATGGAGATGGATAGACTTTATTTTCAATTAATTCTTGCATTGTAAAATAATATTCTTCTAAATAACTAATTCTGTTATTGAAGTTATCATATTCTTCTTTTAATTTATCTTTATCTATCTCTTTATAAATAGTAGTTTTATTCTGTAAATCAGATAAAGCGTATACTAAATGTTTTGCAACTTCATCATTATCTAACTCTTTCTTGTTTAAATAATTAAAATATAAATCTTTATCAGTTATTTTAAATGGTTTTAGATAATTACTAATATTATGATCATCTAGATATTTATAGATTTTATCTATATCATATCTTTTTTTCTTTTTTATTAAGATTTTTTCATCACTAGTATCTATAACTTTAATATCTTTCAAATAAGTATATTTATTAATCATTAACTTCTAATGCCATAGGAATAATTAGTTTAGAACCTACTTTTAAATTATCTAAATCATTATATTCTGCAAGTATTTCTCTATTAGTTTTATATTTAGCGATTACTTCTTCTAAATTATCATCTTCTCTTAATATATAAACTGAATAGGTAGCATATGTCTCATCAGTATTAGCGAAACTTTCAAAGATTGAATTCATTACTTGATTACTATCAGTAGTATCTTCTTGTGAGACTGTAACATCATCTTCTGCCATAACAGGTATTTCTTCTTTAACTGTTACATCATTTAAACTTGGTAAAGCATCATTATCTTCAAAACTAGTTAAATCTTCTAAAGTTTCTTCTTCTGTTGTTAAGACCTCTATTTCTTCTTTACTGTTACTTTCTCTCACTTCAATAGGTTCCTCTTCTTTAGTATTTACTTCTTCTATCGTTTCACTTTCTTCTTCGTCTTCCTCTATATCTATTTTTTCTAATCCTTCTATTAGAATTTCTACCTTGATTTCTAAGGCTTCTTCATTAACTATTCCGTAAGTAAAATTATTAATATCTACTTTTCTTTTATCCTCTAATAGTGAAGTTGTAAGCATAATTTCAACGGGCACTTTATAATTAAATTCTTCTTCTAATGTACTAGCTTCTGTCATTTTATAAGTACCAGATATTATCAAGTTACCTTCTATTTCACTATCATTAATAAAGGCTAAATCAGGTTCTAATGAAATACTACTGATTTCTCCTACCATAGTTTTAAAAGCTATTTCTTTTTCTAAAGTTATTATTTGTTTCATATTATCTCCTTTCCTTAGTTAAAATATATGATAATATAAAAAGATTATTACTGTATTTTCTCCACAAAAGCAATAATCTTTTCTTCTCTATTTAAATAGTATTAAGAGCATACCTTCTATTTTCTATAGATAAATCTTTTAGTTACATATTTCCTCTTTAACAAATAGTTTACTATATAACTCTTTATAATTAGATATATAAATGAACTGTAGTTTTTCTCTTATTTCTTTAGGAACATCAATAATCTCTTTTTTATTTTTTAAAGGTAAGTAAATAGTCTTCACTCCCTCACGATATGCACCTAACACTTTTTCTTTAACGCCACCTATTTCTAAAACATCTCCTTGTAATGTAATTTCTCCTGTCATAGCTACACGTGTAGATATTTTAGCATTAGTAAATGCACTAATTAAAGCGGTAGTAAGAGCGATACCTGCACTTGGTCCTTCTTTAGGAATCGCACCCTCAGGTACATGAATATGGATATCATCTTCAAAAATATCTTTAGATAAACCAAACTTTTTAGCATTCGCTTTTATATAACTTAAGGCAATCTTAGCAGATTCTTGCATAACATCCCCTAGTGAACCTGTTAAAACTAAATTAGAATTTCCTTTATAATGATTTACTTCTATAGGTAATATATCTCCACCATACTCTGTATAAGCAAGTCCATTTACAACACCTTTTAATTTAGTCTCTTTATTTTCTTTATTAGTATATATTTTTCTATCTAAATACTCTTCTAAATCTTTACTATCAATAGAGTAAAAGACAGGTTCATTTTCTGTTAAGACTTTTTTAACTATTTTCCTTAATATTTTAGATATTAATCTCTCTAAATTTCTAACCCCAGCTTCTTTGGTATAGTAATTAATAATATCAAGTATCGCTTGATCACTAAAATTAACTTGTAAAGAAGTTAATCCATGTTCTTCTAATGCTTTAGGTATTAAATAGTTTTTAGAAATAGATAATTTCTCATACTCTGTGTATGAATCTAAATATATTATTTCAAGCCTATCTTTAAGTTCAGGGGGTATCCTATCTTCATAGTTAGCAGTAGCAATAAACAAAACATTTGATAAGTCATACTCTTCTTCTAAGTAATGATCATAAAAAGCATAATTTTGTTCTTTATCTAAAACTTCTAATAGGCTACTAGCAGGATCTCCTCTAAAGTTTTTAGTCATCTTATCTATTTCATCTATAATGAAAACAGGATTTGAACTACCACACTTTCTGATACCACTAATTATTCTACCAGGTAAAGCACCTACATAAGTTCTTCTATGTCCAACAATCTCTGCTTCATCATTAACACCACCAACTGATACACTTACAAGACGTCTATTAAGAGCTTTAGCAATTACTTTAGCAAGTGATGTCTTACCAACTCCAGGTGGTCCTATTAGACATAAAATAGGACTTTTTTCTTTAGGAGAATTTTGTTTAACAGCAATATACTCTACAATTCGCATCTTTACTTTAGAAAGACCATAATGACTATTATTTAAAGTATTTTCTATTTCTTTAATATCTGTAACATCACGTGTTTTATAATCCCAAGGCAAACTTAACATTAAATCAAGATAGTCTCTTAATATAGAAGCTTCTGGTACATTTTCATTTATAGATTTATAATGTTCTATTTCTTCTTTTATTTTATTTCTTACTTTATTAGAACATTTTAACTTTTTTAATTTTTTATTAAAATTATCTATAGTTAAATTTTTACTACTAACAGTACCAAGTTCATTAGATATTATTTTTAACTTCTCAGATAAATAATATTTTCTTTGATCATCATCTATTTTTTTATGAACTTTTACTTCTATTTCTTTCTCTAATTTAGCAAGTCTTATCTCTTCTTTTAATTGACTAACAAGACTCATCGCTCTTTTAATAGGATCTAACTCATACAAATAACTTTTTTTAATATCAGGAGATAAATTAAGAAAAGAAACAATAAAATCAGTTAATTTATCTAAGTTTTTAATAGAAGATATCTCACCTAACATAGCATTACTAACAGAGGATATCTCTCTTACATACTTCTCATAATTACGATATAACATATTTAAGTATTTATCTTCTTCTATAGAATTATCTTTATTATTATTTATTTCTTTATAATTAGCATAATATATGCCATTTTCTTCTTCATAAGAAGTTATCTCTATTCTTTTTAAGCCTATAAAGATATAACGCATTTTAGAGTTTGGAATATTTAGTTTTAAAGTTAGCGTTGCTAAAAGACCTATTTTAGGAAATTCTGTTACATCGTCAGTACTGATATTATCAATAGAGTGAATTATAACTAACTCTTTACTTTCACTCTTATCTGTTGCATCAATTATTCCTTGTTCATAATAATCTATCGTCTCTCCACGGTACTCCATCCCTGGAAAAATTATTGCATTATTAATAATTAAAATAGGTAACTTCGCCATTTAAATTCCTCCCTAAAAGAACTAACATTTATTATAACGAAATTTTAAAATTTGACAATAGAAAAGAACAAGTTTTTTCTTGTTCTTTAATTCATTATAAGAATATTATCCAATAACACCAGAAATTGTACAAGAAGCAGGACTATAAGCTTCAAATGTAGTATTACTATCAGCTTGATACAATTTTAATGTACCACCCTCACTTATAGTACTTTGAAAATTACTATTTGATGATTTTTCTGCATCTTTTTCTATAACTAAATCTCCATCAAGAGTACTTTCTAACAATACTCCAAATCCATTACCTGCTTTATCTGTCATTTGTACAAAATATTCATATTTGTCCTGACCTGATGTTGTATTATTGAAAACAATAACATAACTATTATCAGAATAATCTTGTCCAAAAGGACTTTCATGAGAACCACTTTCTAGAGCAACAGAATTTGTAGACACCGCTAAACATTCCCCTCTACCTGGCATCTTAGTAGCATCATACTCTCCATTTACAAAGCTAAGTCTAACAGCATGAGCATATTGTTGCGCCGTAGTAACAAAAGTATCCTTTCTTGCATCTCTAATATATCCAGACATTGCTGTAATTGCTAGTGTCATTAATATAGCTAAAATAATGATAACTGCTAATAATTCGATTAATGTAAAACCTTTTCTGTTTAATTTTTTTATCATAAAATAACCTCCATATTCTTCTAATAAATCATAACAAAATTTCTATTAACTGTCAATAATGTTTGTAACAGTATAACCATTTATATTAGAACCAATTGTTGGTTTTACAATGGTTAAATCATCATTACTAAATACATTTTTTCTAGCATTTTCTTTATTCAGTTCATTCCTAGAAGTTAATGGTATTCCCCTTTTTGAATCATCATAATTTTCAACTATTGTTGCATAGTAAAGATAGGAATTACCATTTCTCGCTACTAAAACATAAGAGTTTTCTAAATCATAACTTCCTCCTTCTGGTCCTTCATTAAAATCACTCAAATCAAGAGAATTTAAAGGAACAATAATACAATTACCAGATGTAGGAAGAGGAATACTTGTATCACTTCTAATTTTATATTCTGCTAGTGTTATCATTTTTTTAGCATCTTCAACATATGTATCCTGTTTATTTTTATCTATTGTACTCATAACATTTGGAACTGCTATTATCATTATTAATGCTAATATTAATATAGTTGCTAATAATTCAATTAATGTAAAGCCATTCTTTTTCATCTATCATCACCTATCTTAATATCATTATAGCACTGTTTTTATTTAGATAAAATATTTTTTAAATTTTCTTTTTCTAAAAAACTAGTTTCTGTCAAGTTATTACCAAAAATAGAATCATAACGAAATAGTGCAAAACCACTATAATTAGATAATTCTCTACTTAACATTACTTCTCTTGCAATGATATTATTATACTCTACCCATTCATTAGCCCCTTCTTTAGCATAATTATCTATATTACCAGTTTTATAGAAAGCAAGAGCAGGTATTAATTCTATATTGTTAGTAATTAAATTATTCCAAGACTTAACAGTATCTTCAAAAGGTTTTGTACTATTTAAAAAACCATAATATACTTGAGGCATTATATAATCAAGGTATCCTTCTTCTGTGCAAAACTTTCTTGTATCTACATAATTACTATTATAGTTATTATTGATATTACCATCAGGAGAGATGCCAAACAGAATAGATTTATCATAAGACTTTATAAGTTTATATGTTTTTCTAATCAAAGAACTAATAGTATTTAATCTATATTCTTGTAATGTTAAACTATTATTATCTTTATAAGCCTTTTCATAATCAGTACTATCTATATCATTACTCTTAGGATAAAAATAATCATCAAAGTGAATACCATCAACATCATAATTTTTAATTATTTCTTCTATTCCATCAAGAATTAAAGATTCTACTTCACTACTAGCAGGATTATAGTAAATACCTATATTATCTATTACTTTAACTGAAGATGTATTTAATAGTTTATAAGCAGGATTCTCTTTACTTATTATACTAGTATCAGTATCATTACTAATTCTATAAGGATTTATCCAAGCATGTAGTTCTAAATCTTTTTGATGAGCTTTTTTAATAAAGTATTTTAATATATCAAAAGGGAGTTCATCTCCTTCATTATTTACAACGCTTCTACTACTAGGAAATATAGATGAAGGATAAATAGCATCACTAAAACTTCTTACTTGTAATATCACCATATTAAAATCAAAGTTTTTAACATTGTCTAACATATCATTAATAGACTTTTTAATAGTTTCTTCATCTTTACCCCTTAAATAATTACCTAATTCTATATAAGAAATAAAAACTGCTCTTTTCTCTTCCCTTTCTTCCTTTTTAGTATCGGTAGTAGCACTTGGTACTAATAAATAAATTATAAACAATAAAAAAATGATAAGTAGTAAATAGTATTCTTTTTTCATACTCTTATCATATTATTAAAAATATAAATATATTGTCTAATTAAGAGATACAATCACTATTTTTTATAATAAATAATTGATTATCTTTATAAAAAGCATAGAAAACATCATCTAACTTAACTTTTTTAGTTTCTAATAATTCATAAAGCCATTTTTCTTTTCTTCTAATTCTCTTTAATGTCATTTCCTGAATTTTACCATCAAGGATTAATGGTAATGGATATGGTCCACTATTATTAGCATCTTTAGTAAAAACAGATAACTTACCACTTGTCTCAAGAATAGCATATTCTACTTCTTCAATACTCTTAACTTCTTTAGCACGTAACTGAGTAAGTAAATCTTCCAAATTATATCGTTGTTTAATCATTTCTTTAAAGTTTACTTTACCATTATCAATAATAACAGAAGCATTACCATCTAACATACTTCTAATTTTATCACTTTTAAGTGATACTTTTGCAAGTACTATTTGTAAAATAACTAAAACTCCTATAGGCAAAAGTACTAAAAAGACACTAGTATCATATTTTTCAATACTAATCGCTGCTAGTTCTGCTATTAATATTGAAACAATTAAATCAATTATACCGAGTTCTCCTACCTCCCTTTTACCCATAAAACGGTAAAAGAGAACAATAGCAAAGTAAAAGAAAAGAGTTTTTAAAAGTATTAGTAAATAATCCATATTATCACAGACCTTCCTACTAATAACATTTCCAAAACTCTTTATTTTATACTAATTATTCCTTTATTCTTTAAAATTTGTAATATTTCCGAATGTATTTCCCGAATAGTTTTTTCTTTATTATCACACACACAATCTATTACATCCCAATTATATAACTCTGCTAGTTCTTTATAGGCAAGTAAAACTTTTTCTGATCTTTTATCATTAAGAAAATTAAACGATATTTGGTTATTATACTTATATGGCATATTAAGAAGAATAGTATAATCTGGTTTAGGTAGTTTTAAAAGCCAATATTCCAGTTTATCAATCCATTGATACATATAAAACCTATCTTCACTATCATCATATTTACTTCCTTGAATAGCCATATTAGAACTAGTATAACGGTTAATAACAACAATATAATCTTCTTTTAAATATTTTTCAATTTTTTTAATATTATATTTACGGTCAGCTGCTGTATAAAGACAAACAAGTTCAGGTTCAAGTCCATCATACCCCTCAGGAAAAGAACTGTTATTATTTAAAATACAATCTTTAAAGATTTTACCTGTTGGAGTTTCATACATAGGAAAAGAAAATTCAATAGATTTTATTCCTAATTTATTTAAGGCATCTACTAACAGATTACTTTGAGTCTCTTTACCAGATCCTTCTATTCCTTCTATAACAATAATCTTACCCATAGCTTACCTCTCCTATATTTCTATATTATTATGTTCATCAAAAGGCAGTATTAAACATTTACGACTTGCTAAATAGTCACACATATGGACAAAGTTCTGATATTTAGTATGAGGTTTTTCTAAAACTTCATTACCACTATAATCTACTGTATAATCTCCCATATGAGTCTTAATAGCATCACTTATAAAAGTAGCATCCTCTTTTGATAATCCTACCTCACTAGCATTATCAAGAATGATTTTAGCAGCGATTAGTGGATGATCAAAACGAGTATATCTTTCCTCTACAAGCCCTTTTTTAAAACCATCATGTAAAAGTAATGCCATTAACATTAAATCTTTTTCATGATTAGTATATTTTTTACTAATAGATAAATCTTGTAATAGTTCATACCCTATTCTAACAGCAGCCTTTGTATGACGAAGAAGTCCTCCTTCACCCTGAGCATACTTAGGATGATATTTACCAGTTGATGCTGCAGGCTCTTTAAAGAAATAATCTGGTAATAATTCTATTAACTTGCCAAGACTCTTTCTTAAAGATTCATCTTTTATATAATTTATTTCATCATAAAATATCTCTTTTTTATTCATATAATACCTCTTTCAAAAACATTATATCCCATAAACATTTGTTTGTAAATGTTTTTAGGAAATATAATTACAACTCTTCTATTAACTTCATTAATACTTCGTCTAAAACATAAAAATATTCTTCATTTACTTTTAAATAATTATTATCTTCTTCTAAAATTTTATTTATAACTAATTTTCTATAATTAATTAAATCTTCTATATTTATATTATACTTATCTTTAAATATTTTTTTATTTATACCTTTATTTGTCCTAAGTCCTAACATAATTTCATAAAACATTTCATCTTTTTTAGTTAATCCTTCTTTTTCATTAGTTGTTTTACCTTCTATATATTTAGTAATACTTCTAGTATTAGTATATCTTATATTATTAAGATATCCACTTGCACCTACTCCAAAACCATAGTAATGTTTATTTTCCCAATATTTTAAATTATGTTTAGACTGATAACCAGCTTTTGCAAAATTAGATATTTCATAATGAATATAATTGTTATCTTTTAAAACTTTAGAAATTAAATCATACATTTTTCTATCTAATGTTTTATCTATATTATTAACATGATCTATTTTTAATTTAGTATTATTTTCTATAATTAAAGAATAAGTAGAAATATGTGGAACTTCTAATGATAAAAGAAAGTTTAAGTCTTCTTTTAATTCATCTATAGTCTCTTCCTTAATAGCATATATTAAATCTACATTTATATTAGTAATACCTATATTTTTTAAGTTTTTTATACAAGTGATAACAGTATCTTTATCAGTTTTTCTATCGATTACAGTCTGTAATTTATTATTAATCGTTTCAACTCCAAGACTTACTCTATTAACACCATATTCTTTTAATAATCTAATTTTATCTATAGTAAGGCTATCAGGATTAGCTTCAAAAGTAAATTCACAGTCTTTACTTAAATTAAATATTTTTAAAATATTAAAGAGTTTTTCAAGTTTCTCTAAACTTAAACTACTTGGAGTTCCTCCTCCGATATATAAGGAAGTAATAATTTCTCCTTTATAATTTGTTTTTATTTCTTTTTCTAAAGCCTCCAAATATTTATTAATATATTTTTTATTATAATAAACTTTACAAAAATCACAATAAGCACAAATATAATTACAAAATGGTATATGAATATATACTGCATCAGTTTCAAATTGCATAAATATCACTACTTTCAATTTGTATTTAGTTTTTATCAGTTGATATTGTTTCGAGCAAATGATTAATTTCTTCAAGACTTAAACCAGTAGATTTCATTATATCTTCTTTAGAAATATTAAGGTTAAGAAGCTTTTTTGCAATATTTATTTTCTCTTCACTCTTACCTTTTTCAACTCCTTTTTCAATTCCTTCTTCTAGGCCTTCTACTCTAGCAGTATTTATTAATTTATTTCTTACTACCTCTTCTTCATATAAAGCATTGAATTCGTCATTTTCTTTTAATTTTTCTAATTCATCCACAATTATACTTGCCTCCTCATCTTCACCTGCTATTTCTCTTAACTCTTCGTAAGACTCTGCTGTAAATAAAGATATTAACATAGCATCTTTGTTACTTCCATTATATCTTATTCCCTTAAATTTGTGAAGATAAACTTCATAATCTTTTATTCCTTCTATTACACTACCATATTCTATATCTCTAAAATCATATGTTAAAGTAAAGGCCCTTCTATTAATTGAACATAATGAATTATTAAAGTTTATTTGTAGCACTTCTTTTTTCTTATATACTTCTCCTTCTTTAAAATTACTTCCCGCAAGTCTAAATAAATATGAATGATTCTTTATTAGTGTACTATCTCTTGGATCTTTATTCATTTCTATAGATATTACATTATCACCTTTTCTTAATAAGATATCTAATCTATAATCTTTTATCTTATTACCACTATTAAGTTCATTATCATATAAGGTATATCCTTCTATGTCAATACCAGTTGCATACATTATTACTCGCCTAAAAAACTTTTGAAATCTTTCATCTTTAAACATATATTTAAAGACAGAATCATTTAATAGTCCTATAAATTGTTTATTTTCTATCATATATTTTCTCACTTTCTTATAAAATTTTTTCAATACTTTGCAAAGTAATTTAAATCTATCATATTAAAAAGTATAGGACAAATTAATGTTTTTTAAATTTCATGAAAAAAAGAGCCTAATAATCGCTCTCATTCTACATTATTTTTAAAAATTGGTTTCTAGATTAAATATCAAATTTTAATCTTCAAACTTTTTTAAAATTTTTATTAATGATATTTATTTAAAAATTCTTCTCTATATTCTAGAATTCTATCTTCTTTAATCGCTTCTCTTAATTCTTCTGTTAATCTAATTAAAAATCTAATATTATGAATAGATAAAAGTCTTCCTCCTAACATTTCTCCTGTATTAAGTAAATGTCTAATATAAGCTTTAGTATAGTGTTTACAAGCATAACAGTCACAAGATTCTTCAATAGGAGTAAAATCTTCTTTAAATTTAGCATTATTTAAATTGATTTTACCACATCTTGTAAAGGCTTGTCCATGTCTTGCTATTCTAGTTGGCAAAACACAATCAAAGATATCTACTCCACGAATTACACCTTCAATTATATCGATAGGTTCTCCTACCCCCATTAAATATCTTACTTTATTTTCTGGTAAGTAAGGAACGGAATAATCTATCGCTTTATACATATCTTCTTTAGATTCACCATCGTTAGCGACTCCACCAATACTATAACCATCAAAGTCTAGTTTTACAGTTTCAATAGCAGAGTATTTTCTTAAATCCTCATATGCTCCACCTTGAACTATACCAAATAAGGATTGATTCTTATTACTATGTACAGTTTTACCTCTTTTAGCCCATCTAATAGTACGCTCTACACTATTTTTTAAATATTCATAATCTGCACTAGCAGGAGGACATTCATCAAAAGACATAGCAATATCACTGTCTAATTTATTCTGAATTTCTATAGATTTTTCAGGTGTTAGGAATAATGCTTTACCATCTATATGACTTTTAAAATGTACTCCTTCCTCAGTTATATCTTTCTTTTTATTTTTAGCAAGAGAAAAGACTTGGAAACCACCACTATCTGTTAGTATTGGTCCATCATAGTTCATAAATTTATGTAGTCCCCCTGCCTTGGAAACAATATCTTCTCCTGGTCTTAACCACAAATGATATGTGTTTGCAAGAACAATACCTGCACCTGTTTTTTTAACTTCTTCAGGACTTAACCCCTTAATTGTCGCTTTTGTCCCTACAGGCATAAACATAGGTGTTTCTACAGTTCCATAATTAGTCTTAATAGTACCAAGTCTTGCTTTAGTATTATTTTCAGTTTTAATTAAATTATATTCTATCTTCATTAAATTCACCCTTTCAAAGAAAAAGAAGTGCACTCTATTTTTTAGAATTATTTACTTCTTCTATTCTCATTTATATAATCATAACTCTTCGTCTCTACAAATATTAATCTCTTCTTAGCAGTCATCACTTTCTTTTGTAACTCTAAAGACATTTCTTTTAGAGTTTTTTCTAGAAGGTAAGCTCTATATTTGTTCTTAACTAATTGTCTAAACTTCTCTATTTCATTTAATGCTTCATGATAGGCAGTACCTGTATCATCATCACTATTTAAATAAAAGTTTACTAATTTTAAAAGTTTTAAATATTTTTTATATACTTTATTACTAATAAAAACTTTTTGTAAATCTATACTATATAAAGATACTTTATTATCATGAGATTTAATAGTTAATTCTTTTCCTAAAGTTAAATCTCCATTATAAGTAAAACTCTTTTCTATTACCAAATAATTATTCAACTGAACCATCTCCTTTTAATAAGTCAGGCCTTTTTTCTTCTGTTAATTTAATTTGCTTTTCTCTTCGCCATTTATTTATCTTTTCATGATCTCCATTAACCAAAACATCTGGAACACTTAATCCTTCATAAGTTCTAGGTTTTGTATAGGTTGGATAATCTAAAAGATTATTAGTAAATGATTCATTTTCATAACTTTCTTTTCTTATAACACCATCTATTAGTCTTGTAATAGAATCAATTAAGACCATACAAGGTATTTCTCCCCCTGTTAAGATATAATCTCCTATAGATAGTTCTATATCTACTATAGTTTTAATTCTCTCATCAAATCCTTCATAATGACCACAGATAATAATTAAATGCTTTTCTCTTGATAAATTAAAAGCGAGTTTTTGACTATATAAACTACCACTAGGAGTTAACAACATTACTTTAGAATTCTCACTTCTTAAAGCCTTAACTGCATCAAATATTGGTTGGCACATTAAAACCATACCTGCCCCTCCCCCATAAGGAGTATCATCTACTTTCTTATGAGGATCTTTGCTATAATCTCTAATATTATGAACATTAATTTCTACTAGATCATTATCAAGTGCTCTTTTAATAATAGATTCATCAAATATACTATTAAACATATCAGGAAATAAGGTTAATACATCTATTTTCATAATTTCCTCCTATAGAAGTTTAACTATAACTTCTTTTTTATTACTATCTATTTTTACAAAATCTTTATGATATGGAACTAATACTTGCATTTCATCTATTAATAGTCTTATTATTTTATAATTATTACCAGTCTCTTCAATATCAAGAATCTTACCTTCTATATTATCAGTAGTTTTAACTTTATAAGTTATAAGTTCACTATCTAAAATATCTTCATTATTAAGATTAATCTCATTCTTAGATTTATATACTTTCTTACCCTTCAAGAATAATACTTCATTTATATTATTTAGCCCTAGGAAAGTAACCATATCATAGTCTTTATGAACTCTATAACTAGTTATCTTATAATTTTTATCATCTATAATTAAATTACTTCCTATTTTAAATATCTCATTTCTTTGTTTAGTAGTTAAGTTATCTTTAATCCTAAGTTCACCTTTAATACCATGAGTATTAACTATTTTACCAATATATAATCTATTCATCACATTTATCCATTTCATAAAGAATTATAGAAGTAGCGACTGCAACATTAAGGCTTTCTACTACATCGTTCATTGGTATATAGATGAATTTATCACTTTGTTCTAAATACTTAGGATTAACACCATTACCTTCATTTCCCATTATAAGGGCAAAGGTTTCTTTTTCTTCTTGAGATAAGTTCTTAACTTCTTCCCCATACTTAACATTAGTTGCAAATACAGGTATTTTTAATTTTTTTAAAATAGGAATTAATTTATCTATTGAATAAATTACTATAGGTACATGAAATAGCATTCCTTGAGTCGCTCTAACTACTTTAGGAGAAAAAACATCTACCGTATTATCTCCTATTACAATAGTATCTATATTAAAAGCAACTGCACTTCTAATAATAGTTCCCATATTACCAGGATCTTGTATTTCATCTAATATTAAGATTCTCTTACCTATTGTTGTATCGATTATTTTATCACATAGTCCTATCATTTTAGGAGGAGATGCTAAAGCACTTATCTTCTTTAAAATATCTCTAGTTACTTCAACTTGTTCTATATCTATAGGTAGTACTTCTCCTTCTTCTAATAGTACTTCTTTCAAAATACCTGCTTTATAGGCTTCTAATACTAAATGTTCTCCTTCTACAATAAACTCATTATTTAAATCACGATATTTTTTCTTCTGTAATTTATAATAATACTTAACTTTCTCATTATCTAAACTAGTTATAACCATACTACTCCTCTTCTCCATATTTATTAGTTAATTTTCTCCACTTCTTATAATCAGGACAGTTCTCTTCGACAATAGCCCAAAACTTCTTGGAATGATTCGCTTCAATCAAGTGACTTAACTCATGATAAATAACATAATCAAGACAACCTATATCTTTAGTAATTAATTCTGTATTAAGTGTTATAACATGAGTTTTAACATTACATACTCCCCATCTAGTAGTCATCTTTCTAAGTCTAAGTTTAGGATGAGGAATACTTCTTGTAAAGTTATTATAACACATTTCTAGATGTTCACTAAAAATACGTAGAGCCTCTTTTTTCTTCCATTTCTCTAAATCAAAATCTTTACTAATAAAAACTTTATTTTCACCTAATTTAAAGTCACAAAACTCTGTATATATAATATCATATTTTTTACCTAAATAGTAAAATTCACTATTAAATTTTATTTTTTCTTTTACTTTCTTTAGCATTTTTCTAATAGAATCATAATTTTCTTCTACTACACTCATTACTTTTTTATTAGAAGTTAGTGTATTACAAGTAACATAAATAGTTAAATCATCTTTAACTCTAATATAAATATTTTTAGTAGTACTTTTTTTTACTATTTCTAAATTATAAGTTTCATTATCTATAGTCAAAGTCATAAAATCATCCCTCTTGATAAAATTAATTATTTATGATAATATGAATATGTAAAGAGAATTTACATATTATAAAAAAGAGGAATACCTAGTCATGCTTTTGGGTATTTTACCTCAAAAGTGTTTGTGGTAAAATACCCTAGTTACAAAGTTGTAATAGGGTATTTTACTATCTATAGATGATTAAAAGAATAATAGTTATTATCAATGATAAAATTAAAAAATCTTTCTTACTCATAAGCAGTTCCCCTTTCTGACCACCTAAAATAAGTTGGTTGAAAGAGGTAAAACACCCATTACTAAGTATTCCTAAGTAAATAATAACATAAATGTATCTTCAACACAAGCGAACAAGATACATTTTTTATTTAATAATTTTCCGTTTTGAATATGTTTTCATTTTATCTATTTGTTTTTTATAAGGTGTGATATTAATAGATACTGTCGTACCTTTTTCTACTAATTTATTAATTAAATCTGCAGTATAATATAAATCGCTTACATCTTTACTAAAATTAACAAAGTTATCTTTACCAAAAACTTTATATAAAGGAGATACTTTATTATATAAAGAACAATAGTTAAATAAGTCTTCATAGTCTTGTAATAAATAATCTATTAAAGGTACAAAATGAGTATATAAACATTCTGTTTTATTACTATTTTCTTCAGTATCAAAAATAGATATACCGTTTTTTTTCATTTTATTATGTAACCTCATCGTTTTTGATTCTGTTTTTAATTCATTTATAACATTATTATCTCTTTTATAACTTCCTATACCACTATTTCCTTTTTTAGATTCAATAGCATGAATACTCTCATGTACTAAAACATGATCAATACTTATATCATCTTTTATTTTTAATATTGGAAGATAAACAATAATATAACTTTTTTTATTTCTTTCAATTGACCAAGTTGTAGCGGCATTATTATCATCAAATAAAATCTTTCTACTATAGTTTAAAGACTCATAGTAATAGTTAGTATCTAAAATATTAGAAATATGATTAGTCATTTCTTTACCAAAATTAGTTAATTTTAAAAGTTGTATTTGTTTAGACCTCCCTAATAAAGAAGTATAAGCATCTAATTCTTTACTAATATCTATAAAAGCTAGGGGCAAATCTTCTTCCATACACCTTCTAATAAAATCACTTTGTTTTTCTATTATTAATGATTTTAAACTTTCATTAAGAGAATATCTTAAAATATTCATAGAATTTTCACTAAATACTTGGTAATTTAAAGACAATATTTCATTTAAATGTTTACTTAAATAATCATCTGATAGTGATAATTTTTCTTTTAAATAGTTATATATTTTTTTCTTAATTTTCTTATCTAAATAGTCTTCTACTTGCCTATAATTTATATAATCTTGATAATATTTTTCTAATGATTTATATTTTTTAGGATCATAACCTAGTTCTTTTAAAGAATAATAAGTAATGTCTGGTGTTGATTTAAAAATATAGTTAGTTTTAGATAATCTATTTCTAATTAATTCTTCATATCTATAACCATATTCTTCAATAAGCATTTCTTCTATATAATTATAGCTTTCTTTAAATATATTTTCTAACTCTTTCATTATTTACGGTACTCAAAGTAAAAGTCTAATATTCTAACCATATCCCCATCAGTTGCACCCATCTTCTCAAGTTCTTCATCAATACCCATTTTTCTTAGTTTATTACTAAATCTTTTAATACCTTCATCAGTAAACTTAGTCATTCTAAATAGTTTCTCTACCTTTTCTCCTTTAATTACAAAGTCTTCCCCTTCTTTTTCAATTGTAAAAGGCTTCTCTTCTTTAAATTTATATAAGACATGAGATTCAAAAGCATCATCTTCATAAAGATTTTCTTCTTTTATAGTGTCTAATAAGTCACTTAAGTAATCTATCACTTCAGTAAGACCATCGCTTGTAATAGCACTTATTTCAAAGATTTTCTTATCTTTAACTTTCTCTTTAAATTTAGCAAGGCTATCAATACTTCCTTCAATATCCATTTTATTTGCAATTATCACCATAGGTTTAGTAAGTAGTTTTTTATTAAACTCTTCAAGTTCTTTATTAATTAAAACATAATCTAGATAAGGATCTCTTCCTTCAATACCAGCCATATCAATAACATGTAATATTACTCTAGTACGCTCTATATGTCTTAAGAATCTATCACCTAGTCCTTCTCCTTTACTTGCACCTTCTATTAATCCAGGTAAATCGGCCATAACAAAAGTTTTACCGTTAGTAGCACGTACTACTCCAAGGTTTGGTTTTAAAGTTGTAAAGTGATA
>CALVPN010000003.1 GCA_944351375.1 uncultured Bacilli bacterium
AACTAGTAATAAATACCAATAACCTTACTCTACAAATTACTATTATGACCAGTTAAACAAGCAATTAACCCATTAAATGTTTTTAAATCTTTTCCTAATGAAACAATTTTATCAGCTTTACTCATTATACGTCCTTCCTTAAATTTACTAGGACATATAGATACAGCACCTAATTTAAATCTATTACTAGAATTTATAATTATACTTTTGATATTTGAATTTAATCTATCAAATTTCTCTTTATTATTTAATTCTAGATCACTACCATCTAAAACTCTCACTGGAAAAGGAAACATATGATGCATAATACCATCAATGATTATCTCAGCTTCTTCTTCATTGTCAAAATATTCAGGATACCAAGTAGCCACATTAATAGCTACTTCTACTGGATGAACAAATCCATGGCTATTAACTAGTCTGTTTTTTACAATTTTATTATTTTGCCAAGGTAATTCATATAAATCATGAAATAAAGCAATTATAACAGCTCTAGTTTTAGTAACTTCATCAAAACCTTTTCTTTGTGCTAATTTATAAGTCATAATAGCATCACTCAAAAGATGTATTCCCAAATTTACTGTGTCATGATGAAGAAATTCATCATCATTCATTCTTCTTTGAAACTCTTCATGTTCAAAAATAGGAGCAGCTATTTTCCAAAAAAACTCCTTATCTTCTAAGTCAAGACCAAATCTATCCATTAAATAATATGCCATATTAATATTTTTTTCACTTATATTCTTCATCTTTTTACCTCTTATTTATACTTATTAATCTTAGCAGCTTCTCTTTTCAAATCTCTTTCCTTGATACTCTCTCTTTTATCATAATTTTTCTTACCCTTACATAACCCAAGTTCTATCTTTGCTTTTCCTCTTACAAAATAAAGTTTTAAAGGAATAAGAGTATAGCCCTCTAATTTTAATTTATTATCTAATTTTCTAATCTCATTTTTATGAAGTAACAGCTTCCTACTACGTGTCTCTTCATGATTAAAAATATTACCCTCTTTATAATGATCTATAAACATATTAATAAGATATACTTCACCATTTCTTATAATAGCATAACTATCTTTAATATTAGCTTTACCACCTCTTATAGACTTAATCTCTGTACCCTTTAAAACAATACCAGCCTCATAAGTATCTTCTATAAAATAATCATATCGGGCCCTTCTATTAATAATTTCCATTTATATCACTCCAACAATTATTATAATTTTTTAACAACTTCAAAATCAATAGTTTTCGCTTCTTTAGAAGCTGCTACTACTTTAATTAGTACTCTTTCTCCAATAGTATATTTAACTTTACTACGTTCCCCTACTAAAGTCATTCGCATCTCATCAAATACAAAATAATCATCCATAAGTCTAACAGGAACTAACCCTTCTACTAAATTATCAAGCTCAACAAACATACCAAAAGACATAACAGAAGTAATCATTCCAGGAAACTCTTCACCAATATGACTTTCCATATATTCAGCCATCTTCATATCTTCTACTTCTCTTTCACAATCTACAGAAGCTCTCTCCATTGCTGAAGAATTATCTGCAACAAATATCATTTTTTCTTGGTTATGATGAATAGTGTGACTACTTAAATCGTGACTAAACAAGTATGTTCGTAAAAGTCTATGTACTGTAGTATCGGGATAACGTCTTATTGGTGAAGTAAAGTGAGTATAACAACTGCTTCCTAAACCAAAGTGACCTACATTAGTAGGAGAATATATTGCTTTTTGCATACATCTTAGTAATAGTGAAGTAAGAATAGGACCTTCCTTCTTCTCACGAACAAATTTAAGTAATTTTTGAATAGCAGTACTTTTATTTCCTTTCAAATCGCCAGTTACTTGATATCCTAAATTACTAACAAAACCCAAGAAGTCTCTAATTTTTTCTTCTTTAGGGCTCTCATGAATACGATAAATAAAAGGTAAATCCATATTATATATATGCATTGCCACACACTCATTAGCAGCAATCATAAAGTCTTCAATTAAGTTTTCTCCAGAACCTCTTTCTCTTTTTGTTATTTCATAAGGTACACAATTTTCATCCACAAGTATCTTCGCTTCATCTACATCAAAATCTAAATATCCTCTTTTTACTTTCATTCTTCTAAGAATAGTAGCAAACTCACTCATAGTTTTCAAATCATCTACAAACTCTTCATATCCCTCTGGCACAATATTTTTTTCTAATATACTATTAACATTTTTATAAGTCATTTGTTTTCTAGATTTAATTACACTAGGAAAAATATCATAATCTAAAAGTTTACCTTCACTATCATATTTCATTACACAACTAATAGCAAGTCTATCAACATTAGGATTCAAAGAACAAATACCATTAGATAACTCATGAGGAAGCATAGGAATAACTCTATCCACAAGATAAACTGATGTACCTCTATCCATTGCTTCTTTATCTAGCGGACTTCCTTCTTTAACATAATAGGAAACATCAGCGATATGAACACCAAGAGTATATATATCCCCATCTTTTTTTATAGAAATCGCATCATCTATATCTTTAGTATCATCACCATCGATTGTAAATATTATCTTATCACGCAAGTCTCTTCTACCTTTTAAATCAGCTTCAGTTACTTCCATAGGGATGGATTTAACTTCTTCAGTAACCTCTTCTGGAAAACTAGTATTAATACCATATTTATATACAATTGATAAAATATCAACTCCAGGATCATTCTTATGACCAATTATTTTAACTACTTTACCTTCTGCTTTTTTATTACTTATTCTTTTAACAATCCCTATAACTACTTTATGTCCATCTACAGCATTAAGACTATTTTCTTTAGCAACAACAACTTCTAAATTTACTTTATCTTCATCTAAAGTAACATAACCAACATTATTTTTAAAGTTAATCTCTCCTACATAAGTATTACTTTCATGTTTTAAGACTTTAACAATTCTACCTTCTACTCTATCAAGACCTTTTTTATTAACTAACTCAACAACCACTAAATCTCCATGCAAAGCCCCATTTATATTTTCTTTAGGAATATAAATATCTACATCACTATCATCCACATCTACAAAGCCAAATCCTTTTTTATTGGAATGAAGAACACCTTTAAGTAAATGACTATCTTTAAACAACATATATTTATCTTTATTAGTATGATAAACTAAAGTTTCCATTTCAAGTTCATTTAATACTTTTAATAATTCTTCTAAATTATTAGTTTCTAACCTTTCTTCTATCTCAAAAACAGTAAGACTTCTTTCTGACTCTTCTAATATTTTCAATATACTTTCTCTCATTCTAATCACGCTCATCTTTCTTATAATTACATTTTACTCTATATTTAATACAATGTAAAAGAAAAAAGACACTATTACATGTCTTTACATAAATGATGATACTAAACAAATAATAAAGAAAGCTGCTCCAAGTAACATTGTTATTCTAGTAATAAACAACTCACTACCTCTTTCTTTTCTATTTTTAAATAAATCAGTAGAATTACCTGAAAGAATTTGTGCCGCACTTTCAGCTTTACCACTTTGTAATAGTACAATTACTATTAATAGTATTGATATAATTAATAGAGCTATTTGCATAATTTACACCTCCGGTTATACTCAATATTAGACTCATTGTCCATTTCTTTTAAACTGTTAATATAATAGCATAAACACTAAACAATTGCAAGTAAAAGAGCCTATTTACTAAGCTCTTCTTCTATTCTCATTAATTGATTATATTTACAAATTCTATCTGTTCTTGACATAGAACCAGTCTTAATTTGACCTAAATCAAGTCCAACAGCAAGATCTGCTATAGTAGTATCTTCAGTCTCACCACTTCTATGAGAAATAACTGTTTTGTAATTGTGAGATTTAGCAAGTTCAATAGTTTCAAGTGTCTCCGTAATAGTACCAATTTGATTTACTTTTAATAGTATTGCATTACCGGCCTTTTTATCAATACCTTTTTGTAAGCATTCTTTATTAGTAACAAATAAATCATCACCTACTAACTGAATTCTATCACCAAGTAATGCAGTTACTTTACTAAATCCTTCCCAGTCATTTTCATCAACTGGATCTTCAATAGAAATAATAGGATAAGTATTAACTAAATCTTCATAGTATTTAATTAACTCATCAGTACTAAGTACTTTACCCTCTCCTACAAGGTTATATTTACCATCAGAATAGAATTCTGATGCTGCAACATCTATAGCATAACAAACATCTTTACCTGGCTCATATCCAGCACGTTTAACAGCTTCAGTAATTAACTCAAATCCTTCTTTATTAGTATTAAGATTAGGAGCAAAACCACCTTCATCTCCAACACTAGTAGCATATCCCTTTTCATTTAAAACATTTTTAAGACTATGAAATACTTCAGCACCTACTCTAACTCTTTCATGAATAGTATCTCTTTGAGGAATAATCATATACTCTTGAAAATCTAATGAGTTATCAGCATGAGCTCCTCCATTAATGATATTCATCATAGGAACAGGTAAAGTTTTACCATTTCCAACATATTCATATAACTCTTTTCCATTAGCTTTCGCAGCAGCCTTTAAACAAGCCATAGAAACACCAAGAATCGCATTAGCACCTAACTTACTCTTAGTCTTAGTACCATCTAACTCTAACATTTTATAGTCTATTTCTTTTTGTTTAGTAACATCCATTCCAATTAGATTATCACGTAAAACAGTATTAACATTATTAACAGCATTTAATACTCCTTTACCATTAAATCTACTCTTATCTCCATCTCTCATTTCTAAGGCTTCTCGCTCTCCTGTAGAAGCTCCACTAGGTACACAAGCCCTACCCATAATACCATTATCTAGTATTACATCTACTTCAACAGTAGGATTACCTCTTGAATCTAATATTTCTCTTCCTATAATATTTTTAATATCCATAAAATCATCCTTTCTAAACAACTATATTATATCACTATTTTAATTTCAACTACATAAATTTTACTAAAAAATGTGAAACATTATTTATTGCTTTTTAACATTTTGTTTCACATTTTTCTTATTCTTAAACTCTCTCATTGATATAGCAGAAGCCATTCTCACAGGAACAATAGTAGTTGCTTCTTCTTCATCAGCAACAACAGCATAAGCTTCAGGAAAATAATCTCCTAATACACTAGCAATATAGGAAACATCAGTAAGCGAACTTTCTTTTAAAAGCTCATCAACTTATAAATTAAGCTCGTTAATTTTAGACCCATAATTAGCAGGATTATTTCTACCATAAGAAACAAATATTCAAAACAAATACTTAAACCCAAGCTCTTCCGCTTCTCTTATATCTTTTTCAAAAGTAACAATATCACTATTCTTATCAAAAGTAAGTATTAAAGTATTATAATCTTCATCTTTAAAACTAGTCATCATATTTAAACCTCCCAAACTTCAATAAACAAATTAATGTTTTCTTTTCCTATGTTTCTTGCAAATAGCAGTTTTAACATATTGATATTTTCTTTCTAAAGCAGCCTTATAAAATTGTTCTAAATTTAAAAAATAAGTCAAAGAAGAACCTTTTTCATAAATTAAAGAATTAATTAACATATTTTTAGTATTATGATAAAATTCCATATCATCTTTAAATACTTCTTTAAAATCAACTTCTTCCAATTTAATTGTAGTATACCTTACATTTTTACAAGGTTTCTCACACATTTTATATGCTATATCTACCGCTATAGAAGCATTAACAAAACTATCATCAGTAAAACCATGTCTATTAATAGAAACAAGCAAACAAGATGCCATTTTAAATGTATCTAAATCTCCTACAACATAATTTTTTCGTAAATACTCACATAACACCTTATATTCCAAAATAATATCATGTATTATTGCTAAAGTACTCTCTGATTTATCTACATTATTTTCATCTAAGCCATAAATAATTAAATTAATCAATTCGATATTCTTTAGTTTTACACTATTTATACTATTTTTCACTATCTTTAAAACTCCTAACTATATCTCTAAATTCATCCCCTCTATCCTCACATTGTTTATACTGATCCCATGACGCAGATGCAGGACTAAGTAACACTGTATCACCATCCATTACAACACTATTAATATAATTCATCGCTTCACTTAATTTTTGAAAAACATTAGTCTTAATACCTACACTATCTCCATATTCTTTAACTCTATCACGGCATTCCCCAATACCAACTATTTCTTTAACAGGACTAATAAAGTTATCTAAATCATGAAACTCTTGTCCTCTTTCAAGTCCTCCAAGTATTAAAATAACATTCTTATCAAATGATGATAAAGCAATAGTAGTACACTTAGTATTAGTAGCCTCTGTATCGTTATAATAATCTACACCATTAACTTTATCTATAAACTCTAATCTATGTCTAACACCTGTAAATGTTTTTAAAACACTAACTATAGACTCATTATCAACTCCTACTTCTTTCGCAACCATCATTGCCCCTAAAGCATTCTCAACATTATGATTTCCTTTAAGTAAGAATTCATCACGATTCATAATAAACTCATCATAGTAATAAAGTTTATTATCAATAAAGTATGCTCCATTCACTTCCCTTTTAGAAGAAAAATACTTAACATTACTCTTAATATCAACTGTTCCCTTCATAACTTCATCATTTTCTATATTTAAAATAGAAACATCATCTTCAGTTTGATTTGCAAAAAGTTTAAGTTTTACTTTCTTATATTCATCATAATTACCAAAGAAGTCTATATGCGCTTCTGATAAATTAGTCATTAATGCAATATGAGGATTAAATTTATCCATATTAGCAAGTTGTTGACAAGATACTTCCATCACGATGATATCACCGCTCTCTAACTTTTCTAAAAAACTACATAAAGGATATCCAATATTACCTGCTAAATGAACTTTTTTACCACTCTTTTTAATCATCTCATAAGTAAGAGTTGTCGTAGTAGTTTTACCATTAGTACCAGTAATACCAATTAATGTAACATCATCTGGTAATAGTCTATAAGCCATCTCTGCTTCATTAATAACTTCTATTCCTAACTCTTTAGCCTTAATTACATACTTATGATCATTTCTAATACCAGGATTTTTAATAACATAATCAAAACTATCATCAAGTAAATCATCAGGATGACTATCAAATATTAAAGTAACACCAAGCTTCTCTAGTTCTAAAACCTTATTCTCATCCTGCTTATCTCGACTTCCTCCATCATTTAAGATAATAGTATTATTATATTTACTTAAATATTTACATACTTCATAGCCACTACGTGCCATCCCTAATACTAATATTTTTTTATTTTCAAACATAATCATCACTCGTTTCCTTCAATAACATTATACTAAATAATAGAAATATTTAAACCCTTTAATTGAAAAGTAATCAATATATTGATATAATTTAATAAAAGAAAGTGTGGTCTTATATGAAAATAATAACTCTAGATGAAATAAGTTTTGACAAATTTGCAAATACTCACAAATACCGTAACTATTATCAAACATCAGCTTACGGAAGAACTATTAAAAATAATGGTTATGATATTCATTACATCGGTATTGTAGATGATTTAGGTAATATTTTAGGAGCATCTCTACTTTTATATAAAGAAGTAATGATGAACTATAAAATCGCCTATGCACCACGTGGCTTTCTTTTCGATTATACAAATATCAATAATTTAAAAGAATTCACAACTAGACTTAAAAAATTATTAAGTAAACAAGGTTTTATTTCTGTCACAGTTGATCCTTATCTTCCTGTAAATATTAGAAATAGAGATGGGAAAATTATAAATATCAATAACGAAGCGAATATCTCTTTAGAAAACCTAAAAGGCTGTGGTTTTAATTATCTAGGACCAAACTTATTTTTTGAAAGTAAAAAGCCAAGATTTGAAGCAATTATTACTCTAAATGATGATATTAAAGATATATATCAAAGCTTTGAAAAAAGAGTAAGACACAAGATTAAAAAAGCTATTAGAAGTGGAATAGAAATATATAAAGGATCTAAAGATGATCTTCCTATATTTTACGATTTAATAAAGAAGAAATATGATAAACCATTAAATTATTATATAGATTTATATAATAACTTTGATACAGACATTGATTTATACTTTGCCAAACTAAATACAGAAACATTTGTTATTACTAGCAGATTACAATATGAAAGAGAAATAGAAATAAATAATAATCTAGCTAATAAAATTCAAACTGCTACTAATATAAACTCTAAAAATAAACTAATTAATGAAAAAATGGAATCAGATAAACTTGTTAACACCTACAAGAAAAATCTTGTTTGGGCTACTAACTTATTAAAAGATAATCCTGAAGGATTAATCATAGGAACTGCTTTAAATCTTTCTTATGATAATGTATGTTATTTAATAATCGAAGGATTTAATCAAAGTTTTAAGACTTTAAATCCTAACTATCTTATCAAATGGAAAATGATAAACGACTACAAAAATAAGAACTTTAAATATATAAATTTAAATGCTGTAAGTGGTGATTTTACAAATATTAATAAATACAGTGGTCTTAACGAGATGAAACTAGGCTTTAATTCATTAGTAACTGAATATATAGGAGAATTTGAACTTATTATTAGTCCATTACCTTATAATTTATATAAAAACTTAAACAAAGAAAAGAAAAAGTAAAAAATATTCTAATCGCTAGAATATTTTTTTATATCTTCTTCATTAAAACATATACTATCCATTACTTCATTAGCAACATCTTCCCACTCTTTATAAACATTAACTGGAGTATTAAACTCAATAGTAACTAGTTTATTATCAAGAGTAAAGAATCTAATATTATAATAAGTATTCTGATCAGTTGCCACTAACTTCGCAAAAGTTTTATCATGTTTCTGATAAACTCCACTCTCTAAAAGAGTCATATTAGTAAGTCCTGCTATCATATTATTAAGATAAGCCTCTAACCCATCATCAGTCATATCTTCATTAGTAGTACTAACAAAAACATGCTCTGAATCTGACTTACTCATAAACACTAATTCTGGACGATTATTATAGTTATATTTAGACTTTAACGTCACTTCATCTAACATTGTAAAAGTATCTGGAATATTTAAAAAGAAACTACTATCAACTCTATAAGTCTTAAAGTTAACTTCCACTCCATCCACTTTAATTACATCATTTTTCTCTTGTTCTTTCTTTTTACCACTATTAACAGAATCTACAGTATAGTCATGAATCATATTAGCAATAAAGAAAGCAACTACTACTATTAAAATAATACCAATAACCCCTAAAATAATCTCTTTTCTTTTCATATTAAACACCATAAAAAGTATAACATATATTAACAAAAAAAAGAAGCCCTAAGGCTTCTTAATAAGTTTCTATTATCCTTCAATTTCAGAAACAACACCAGCACCAACAGTACGTCCACCCTCACGGATAGAGAACTTAGTACCTTTTTCAATAGCAATTGGGTGAATTAATTCAACTTCCATTGTTACGTTATCACCAGGCATAACCATTTCTACACCTTCTGGTAAAGTAATTACACCAGTAACATCAGTAGTTCTGAAATAGAATTGTGGACGATAGTTACTGAAGAATGGTGTATGACGTCCACCTTCTTCTTTACTTAGTACGTAAACTTCAGCTTTAAATTTATTGTGAGGTTTAACACTACCAGGTTTAGCAAGAACTTGTCCACGTTCAACTTGTTCACGAGAGATACCACGAAGTAAAACTCCTGCATTATCTCCAGCTTCTGCATAATCAAGTTGTTTTCTAAACATTTCGATACCAGTAACAACTGTCTTTTGAGTATCACGGATACCAACGATTTCAACTTCATCGTTAAGTTTTAATTGTCCACGTTCAACACGTCCAGTAACAACTGTACCACGACCTGTAATAGTGAATACATCTTCAATACTCATTAAGAAAGGTTTATCAGTATCACGTTCAGGAGTTGGGATCCATTCATCAACAGCATCCATAAGTTCATAGATTGCGTTAACATATTTCTCTTCTCCTTCAAGAGCTTTAAGAGCAGAACCCTTAATAACTGGAGTATTATCTCCATCAAATCCGTATTCAGTTAATAAATCACGAACTTCCATTTCAACTAAATCGATTAACTCTTCATCATCAACCATATCACATTTGTTTAAGAATACAACCATACGAGGTACTCCAACTTGACGTGATAATAGAATATGTTCACGAGTTTGAGCCATAGCTCCGTCAGTAGCTGCAATTACAAGAATTGCACCATCCATTTGAGCAGCACCAGTAATCATGTTTTTAACATAGTCAGCATGTCCTGGGCAGTCAACGTGAGCATAATGACGATTATCAGTTTGGTATTCTACGTGTGCAGTATTAATTGTAATACCACGTTCTCTTTCTTCTGGAGCTTTATCAATGTTTGCATAATCTGTAAAATCAGCCCAATCAGGGTTCTTATCATGTAAACATTTAGTAATAGCTGCAGTTAATGTAGTTTTACCATGATCTACGTGTCCAATTGTACCAATGTTAACATGTGGTTTTGAACGATCAAATTTTTGTTTTGCCATATTTTTTCCTCCTCTTTTTTTATACAATTTATATTTTATCTAACAATTACTAAATTTGCAACTGTTTAGAACTAATTTTACCAAAGTTTCTTATTAATTTCCACTCTTTTTAATGATTTCTTCAGCAATATTTTTAGGTACTTCTTCATAATGATCAAATGTCATAACAAAGTTACCTCTACCTTGAGTATTACTACGTAAGTTAGTAGCATATCCAAACATCTCAGAAAGTGGAACCATTGCTGATAATTTAACCACATTTCCAAGTGACTCTTGTCCTAGTGGACGACCACGTCTACTAGTTAAGTCTCCCATAACGTTACCGAAGTATTCATCAGGGGTAGTAACATCAACTTTCATGATTGGCTCAAGTAATACTGCTTGACATTTATTCTTAGCTTCTTTTAAAGCCATAGACGCAGCAATCTTGAATGCCATTTCATTTGAGTCAACATCATGATATGAACCATCATATAAAGTTGCTTTAACATCAATCATAGGATATCCTGCTAAAATACCAGTTTGCATTGCTTCTTGTAATCCCTTATCAACAACAGGTATATATTCACGAGGAACAACACCACCTACGATTTGATCAACAAATTCATAACCTTTATCAGGATTTGGTTCAAACTTAACCCAAACATGTCCATATTGTCCACGTCCACCAGATTGTTTAATATACTTACCTTCACATTCAGCGGTTTGCTTAATAGTTTCACGATAAGCAACTTGTGGTGCACCAACATTAGCTTCAACATGGAATTCACGTTTCATACGATCAACTAATACATCAAGATGTAACTCACCCATACCAGCAATAACAGTTTGACCTGTTTCATGATCAGTATGAACTTTAAATGTTGGATCTTCTTCAGCAAGTTTTTGTAATGCAAGTGCCATCTTATCTTGATCTGCCTTACTCTTAGGTTCAACAGCAAGTTGAATAACTGGCTCAGGAACAATAAGTTTCTCTAAGATAATAGGTTTCTTCTCATCACATAATGTATCACCAGTAGTTGTATTCTTAAGACCAACAGCAGCTGCTATATCACCAGTATATACATCACTAATTTCTTTACGAGTATTAGCATGCATTTGTAATATACGACCAATTCTTTCTTTAGAATCTTTAGTAGAGTTAAGTACATAACTACCACTAGCTAAATGTCCTGAGTAAACTCTAAAGAATGTTAAACGTCCAACAAAAGGATCAGTCATAACTTTAAATGCTAATGCACTAAATGGTTCATTATCACTTGGATGACGTTTTTCTTCTTCTCCTTTTAAGTTATGTCCTTTAATTGATTCTACATCAAGTGGACTTGGTAAATAATCAATAACTGCATCCATTAAAGGTTTAATACCCTTATTACCTAAAGCATCTCCACACATAACTGGGAAGAACTTAGTTGCAAGGCATCCTTTACGAATAGCACGTTTAATCATTTCAACAGTTACTTCTCCACCTTCTAAGTATGTTTCCATCATTTCATCATCAAATTCAGCGGTCGCTTCAATTAAGTCAGCATGTTTCTCCTCTACTAAGTCTTTTAAGTCAGCAGGAATATCTATTTCCTTAGCATCCTCTTCAGGCTTACCATCAAATTCAATTGCTTTCATAGTAACTAAATCAATAACTCCACGGAAATCATCTTCAGCCCCAATTGGCCATTCAATAGGTTTAGCATTAACTCCTAAACGATCTTTAATTGATTTAAGACTATAATTAAAGTCAGCACCCATTTTACCCATTTTATTTGCAAAAATAATTCTAGGTACCATAAATTCATCAGCTTGTCTCCAAACTGTTTCCATTTGAGGTTCAACACCAGCTTGAGCATCAAGCAAAGCTACAGAACCATCTAAAACTCTTAAACTACGACTAACTTCGATAGTAAAGTCTACATGTCCTGGAGTATCGATTATATTAAAACGATGATTTTTCCAGTGTACTGTAGTAGCTGCAGATGTAATTGTAATACCACGCTCTTTTTCTTGTTCCATCCAGTCCATTTGACTAGCACCATCATGAGTTTCTCCAATTTTATGGATATTACCACCATGGAACAAAATACGTTCAGTAGTTGTAGTCTTACCAGCATCGATATGAGCCATAATTCCAAAGTTTCTTGTCTTCTCTAAAGACGTATCTCTTGCCATAATTTCTCCTTCCTACCAACGATAATGTGCATAAGCTTTATTAGCTTCTGCCATTCTGTGGGTATCTTCACGTTTTTTAACAGCAGCACCTGTTCCATTAGATGCATCTATAATTTCATTAGCTAAATTATCAGCCATTCCACGTCCTCCACGTTTTCTTGAGAAACCAACTAACCAACGTAAAGCTAAAGCTTCAGCTCTTGCTGGAGTAACTTCTTGAGGAACTTGATAATTAGCACCACCGACTCTTCTAGATTTAACTTCTAAAAGAGGTTTAATATTTTCCATTGCTTCATTAAAAGCATCTATTGCGTCTTTACCAGTCTTTTCTTTAACGATATTAAAAGCATCATAAACGATAGTTTGAGCAACACCTTTTTTACCATCAAGCATAACTGTATTAATTAGTTTAGCAACAGTCTTAGACTTATATATAGGATCTGGTAAAATATCTCTTTTAACAGCACGTCTTTTACGCATAATTTATCCTCCTTCCGATTTCTTTTACATATTAATTCTTAGGTCTTTTAGCCCCGTATTTACTACGGCCTTGTTTTCTATCTTTAACTCCTGCTGTATCTAGTGCGCCACGAATAATATGATAACGAACTCCGATTAAGTCCTTAACACGTCCACCACGAACTAATACAACACTATGCTCTTGTAAGTTATGTCCAATGCCAGGAATGTATGTATCTACTTCCTTACCATTAGATAAACGAACACGTGCATACTTACGTAAAGCTGAGTTTGGTTTCTTAGGTGTCTTAGTACCAACACGAGTACAAACTCCACGTTTTTGAGGAGATGGATTATTAGTTTGTTTTCTTCTAATTGTATTAACTCCTACTAAAAGCACTGGTGCTTTACTCTTACGAACTTTCTTTCCTCTACCTTTATGTACTAATTGATTTACTGTAGGCATTGTAATTTCTCGCTCCTTTCTTTACACATATCCAGGTGTATCATATTTACTTTTAAATAAAATTTTGCCCACGGCAAAACTAAATTTAAATCAGCATACTTAATATAACACTATGTTTAAGTAATTGTCAATATATTTCTAAAAAAATTAAATATCATCTCTAACTATTCCAAAACCTTTAGTATTATTAAAGGAAAATACTAAAACTTTAGAACCAGCCTTTCCCTTTTTATAATCTTCTTTCTGACAGTTAATTTTACGACATCTTGTACCGTTTAAAGGAAATATAACATCTAAATAATAATGAACAGTTGAACTAGAAGCAGACCCAGAAGTTTTCTTCCATACACCATTTAATATTCCATCTTGGACTTTAACGCATTTCTTATTTTTAGGAATAATATTTCTTGAAAACATAAAAGCTACAAGAAAAAATATTAATGCTCCACCTAAGCCAACAAAAAAAACTTCATTATCTTTAAGAAAAACTACATTGTAAATCATAAGGGCTAAAAATAAGCAACCAAAAATAATGCCTATAATAGAAGATAAATAATATTTACTATTATTATTTTTTACAAATTTTTGTACTAAAGTATTCTCATTATCTGTTAATTCTCTAACCCCCAATTCTGATATCTCTATATCCTTATACTCATTATCTCTAGGAATTCTATTTTCCATAATCTACCTCCTTATTATTGTGAAATAAAAAAACTAACTTTACACATATATTTATAACTCTTAACTTTAGAGTATTTTAACTCTCCAGAATTAATTATCATAGGAAATTTTCATCTTTTAAATCAGCTGCCAATTATAACAATAAATTTTAATAACATTTACAGAAGACATGTTCTATACCGCTTTAGACTTTATCTCTTTAACTTAAAAAGATATAACCGCTGTTAATCTACCTCGTAACAAATCCTCCACATACCATTTTGTCATTACTCTTTAAATAAAGAATATCAAAATATACAAATAAAATCAACACTTTTGTTTAAACAATTATTATTTGTATAAACTCTATTTTCCCCATCAGTAAATGACAAAACATAATTGTAAATACTATTTTCTGAAGTATTTCCATAGTTCAACAACTTAATTTCATTAATATCTCTAAACATCACAGTTAAAAAAATAATTTTAACAATCTAAATATTTCGTATATTAGATAACACTTTCCTTTTAACATCATCTTCATTTACAGTTCCTGCAAAATCATCCAGTTCTTTAATAAAACTAAATTCCTCGCTATCTTCACCTATAGTATAAGCACCATACTTACTAATAATAAGTTTATTAAACTCATTTAAAATCTCCATTTTTTTATCATTACTAATATTCCAATTATATATTTCTCTAAGTCTATCTAAACATGAAATAATTTGTATTTTTCTGATATCTTCTTTAGAAGAATAATAAGTGCCATCTTTAATTGTTTGTATAGTAATACCATCACATACTTTAAAAATATCAAATATATCTTCATTAACACTTAAACAAGAAGCCATAATTCCTTTACTATTACTTCTATAGAAATAATATTTAGAAGGAATAAAACCGATTAGAGATGCTTTTAAAATAGTAGGATAAACAAATGCTATATCTTCCCATTTAACAGAAGGAATAAAAGGCTCTTCATCAAATAAATCTCTTCGATAGATTTTATTCCAACAAGCTAGAGACTGATAACATAAAAAGCCTGGATTTTTAGAAACATCAATAATTCTAGGCGAAATATTACCATATTCTCTTTCTATAAAACTTTTACTACTATCTTTTTCTGAAACTCTTTGAACTCCAGCAGATACAACTTTTAAACCTTTACACACCTTTGTTAAAGCTAACATATCTCCATACATATATCTATGAACAAAATCATCACTATCAACAAAACCAATGTACTCACCACTAGCATTTTTAAGACCAATATTTCTAGCAACAGAAACACCTTTATTTTCATCTAAATGAATATATTTAAAAATTTCAGGTAACAACTCACAATATTTTTTTATTATATCTAAACTATTATCACTAGAATTATCATCTACAATAATTACTTCAAAATCCAAAACATCTTGTAAAACTAAACTATTTAAACAATCTTCAAGATAAGCTCCACTATTATAAACAGGAACTATTATACTCAAATTCTTCATAAAACCACCCTGTCAAGAAAATGATATCATCAATAAAATAAAAATACAATGATTATTTATTAAATTTTTACGATTCTTTTAGAAAGGACACTCATGACCAAAGTCACGAGTGTTCCTGGCTCAGTTTATAAATTATTTATCAATCCAAGTCATTCTCAATACTAAATCTACTAAATAATTAAGATTCTTCCCATTACAACCAAAACAAAAAGCAAAAATCACTTACATATGATATAATAGTATATATATGGGAGGAAAAAAATGAATTTACAAGCATTAAACAATATAAGTTATGGTATGTATATAATTACAACTGAAGATAATAATAAAAATATAGGGTGCATTATAAATACAGTAACTCAAATAACTTCAGAAAAACCAATTATTTCCATCAGTTTAAACAAAGAAAATTATACAAACGAAATACTTAAAAAAACAAAGAAATGTAGCATTTCAATATTATCAGAAAAAACTAATAAGGAACTAATTGGAAGGTTTGGCTATTTTTCATCAAAAAATACTGATAAATTTAAAGACACTATATATGAAAAAATAGATAACTTACCAGTTGTTAAAGAGAGTTCCTGTGCTTATATAATAGGAGATGTTATTGATATTATAAATGTAGAAACTCATGATATATTTCTAATAAGAGTAAAAAAAGTAGAACAATTAACTAATGACACACCAATGACTTACAAATATTATCATGAAGTATTAAAAGGAAAATCTCCATCTAAAGCCCCTACTTACATAAAGGAAGAGAATATTAACTTGAACAAAGAAGAAAATAAATATAAATGTACAGTTTGCGGATACATTTATGATGATGCTAAAGAAAAAATAAAATTTGAAGATTTAAAAGACGATTGGAAATGTCCAATATGTGGAGTAGGTAAAGACAAATTTATAAAATTATAAGCAACTAAAAAGCCTTGACTAATTTAAATCAAGGTTTTTTATTATTCATGAAAACAACTACCACCAATAAACTCTCTAATTATAGAGTCATCTGGAATACTCTCACTTGGAATAGGAAGAATTAATCTTAAGATATTAAGGAGCCTTTTTGCCTCTTCATAATAAGTTGAATCTTCATCTACTGAATAAAGTAAAGGTTCAACATATGTTTTTAATACTCCTAATTCATATATTAAAGCTGTATTAATAGTGGCATCCGCTTCATCTTGATAAGGAAATATATATTTTTCTTCTCCACTCCTAACATTATTCCATACGCTTAACGTTTTAACTACATCATATCCTCTTGTCCTATTATCTCTAATTATTCTTCTTAAGAGTCTATTATCTGTAGTAGGAAAACGATTATGGTAATCTATATTAAGTTCTGTTAAAGCAGATAAATATATTTTAAATTTATTTTTAGCAGGTATTTCTTTTAACACTTTAGGGTTCAAGGCATGTATTCCTTCTATTAACAAAATATCATCTTTATCTAATTTTAACTCTTTAACAAACTCTTTAACTCCTTCTTTAAAGTTATAAATAGGAGCCACTACTTCTTTACCTTCTAATAATTCATTAATTTGTTTGGTTAATAACTTATTATCAACTGCTTCAAAACACTCATAATCCTTCTCTCCTTTTTCATTTACTGGTGTCTTATCCCTATCCACAAAATAATCATCCATACTAATCATTTTAGGATTAAGTCCAAAGCTCTTTAAATACATACAAAGTTTAGTAGTAGTTGTCGTCTTACCACTAGAAGATGGACCAGCAAGTAATATTATTTTCTTATCTTTTTTATTATCTACTATCTTTCTAGCCACATTTAAAAGTCTATTACTCTGTAAAGTTTCATCTATTCTAATTAAATCTGCAATCTTACCACGACTAACAACTTCATTTAAATCAGCAATAGTTTCTATTTTCATTAACTTAGTCCAATCTCTACATTCTTTAAAGACTTTAAACATATTAGGATGATGAGTATATGTTTTAATTTGATTATGAGAATATTCTGTAGGAAACTGTAATACAAAACCATTATCATCGACATAAGTTAGCTTAAATTCTTTTAAACAACTAGTAGATGGAGGCATCTGCCCATAAAAGTAATTATAATAATTAGAAAGTCTATAAAGAGTAATAGATGTATTAGTATTATATTTCATAATATTAGCTTTAGCTAAATCGTTAATACTCTCAAAATAATGTATAGCAGATATTCTATCCACACTAACTTTAGTAATAGATAAATCCATCTCTACTAGTTTTAACATCTTTCTAGCTATTGTCTTTAAAATTGTCTCTGTAAGAGGAAAAGTTGTTTTAATATAGATTCCCTTATCTAAAGAGTGCATTACTTTAATATCTGCATCAAGACCAAACATCTCTTTAACAGCAACTACTAAAAGAAAGGTCAAACCAGCAATATGAGCTCTATTACCAATCTTAGAATTCAAATCGAAAAAAGTTATTCCACAAGGATCATTAACTACATAACTAAGTTCTTTAGAAACATTATTAACACTTGCAAGAATAATAGGAAAACGATAATCTTTCTGATATTCTTTACTTAATTGCAATAAGGTTGTACCACGAGGTACTATCTCTTCTTTTCCGTTTATTGTTACTTTAACATCTTCTATCATTTTAACACCCTCTTAATTCTATATATGATTATACCAAACTTACCATGCAAAGTCTAATAATTTTGCCACATCTTGTAGGGTATAATTTAAAGTTTATTTGGATATAGTAGAATTAGGTGATAATATGAATCTAATACCAATGATTGTAGATAAAGAAATAAATGGTGAAAGGAGTTATGATATTTTTTCTAAGCTATTAAAGAATAGAATAATTATATTAAGTGGTACTATTAATGATGAGTCTGCTAATACAATAGTTGCAGAACTACTCTACCTAGATTCTCTAAATCATGAAGACATATCTCTTTATATTAATTCCCCAGGTGGCTCAGTAACTGCAGGTTTCGCTATCTATGATACAATGAATTTAATTAAAAGTGATGTTTCTACTATTTGTATGGGACTATCTGCATCAATGGCAGCTTTTCTCCTATCTAGTGGCAAAAAAGGTAAAAGGTATGCTCTACCTAATAGTGAAATAATGATACATCAACCACTTGGAGGAGCAGAAGGTCAAGCAACAGAGATTAAGATAGCAGCAGAACATATCATAAAAACTAAAAAAAAGCTAAACAAAATCCTAGCTTCAAACACTAAACAAAAATTAGAAAAAATAGAACAAGACACAGAAAGAGATTATTTCTTAGAAGCTAAGGAAGCTAAAGAGTATGGGCTAATAGATAAAGTTCTTTAATCAGTAAAAACTTTATCCATTAGTTTTTTTATTTTCTTCTTACGCTCTTTTGTTTTCTTTTTATTAACAAAAACTTCTTTAGTATCACTATTAATTTCTAGAACATCCCCCTCTTTAACAGTAGGAATTTTATCTATTTTATAAGTCATAACTTTTCCTTTATCTAATTCAATCACTACCAAATTGTTCTCTATTCTATCAACAATTACTTCCATAGGTTTAACATATTCACTAAATATAAAAGTACCTCCTTTCTCATAATATCTCTTTCTAAAGACACTATAACAGAAAAGGAAATCTTTGAAAAATTACAAAAACTCGATATTAAGAACTTTTTTTACCTTATTTTTTAAATTGTTCTATAATAATTTCTAATTTCTGAATTAAAATTTCTTACAATTTATAGAATTCAAAGTTTTTAAAATTTTAACTAATAAATTTAAGTGCTAACTCTTTAATCTTTCTAAATCTATGATTAAGTCCTGACTTAGTAATCTTCTTGCCAGTCTCTAAACTAATAATCTCACTAAGTTCTTTAAGTGAAGCCTCTTGATATTTCTTACGGTATTCTAAAGCTTCTTTAGTCTTATCATCAAGCAACCCAACACCCATATTATCTTCAAGTACTTTTATATAGTTTAACTGTTCCATCGCTGTCTCTAAAACTCTATCCATATTAGCTTGTTCACAATTATTAAGACGATTAGTTTTATTTTTTGTATCTCTATAAACCCTTATCTCTTCATAATATAGTACTGCTTTACTACAACCAATTATCTTCAAAAAATCACTTATCTTATCAGCTTCTTTAATATATAACATAAATCCTTTATCACGACTTAGTAGTTTAGCATTTAATGAATAAGTATTAAGAAGTTTCTGAACAAAAACAGCTTCTTCCCCCTTCTCTATTAAAAACTCTAAATGATATCTACTAGTCTTTGGATCATTAATACTCCCACTACTTAAAAAAACACCTCTTAAATAACCTCTAATCTCATCATCTAGCTCTACTAAATAACCAGGAACAACTTCACTATCAATACAAAAATTTTCTCTAATAAAAGTATTTCCTTTAGTAATAATTAAAGCTTTTAATTTATTTTTACTAAAATTATTATTATCTAAAAGCTCTTCATCATAAGATATCTCTTCATAACTATCAAGTAAATCTTTTAAATAATTTATAACACTATCATTTTCACTACTAATTGCAATAGAATCTTTTATTATTTGAAAATTATTACGAAAAAAACCAGAAATTAAAGCTATTTTAGCAGTTTCAGTTAATTTTAATGTTGTTATTTCATTTTTAACAGTACCTGTAAAAGACATAAACCTCACCCCTTATTTCATCAAGTATGAAAATATTAAAGCACTAAGTTTCCTGCTGTGATGTTTTAATGTACCATCAGCAATAGTTAAAAGATCTGCTTCAATAAATTCCGTATCTAATTTAGATAAAACAGGATAATCTATCTTAACAGGATCTTTCTGTTCTTTAGTTGCATACCTCAAAGCCATCTCTTCACTTATTTTAGAATTTGATGCTATAACTGCATCAAGTTTATGTTTACCTAAATAACTATTTATAAGTTTAACGTGATCACTTACAGTAAAGTCATCAGTCTCTCCTGGTTGTGTTACTATATTGCATAGATACATAATAGGAGTCTTAACTCCGTCTAAAGATTCTCTTATATCATCACTAATAATATGAGGAAATATACTAGTATAAAGACTTCCCATACTAAAAATGATTAAATCTGCCTCTTTAATAGCAACCTTTACTTCTTCTAATACTTCAGGTTGATCTTTATAAAAAAGTCTCTTTATTTTTTTATCACTCTTAGTAATAGAAGCTTCCCCTTCTATAACGCTACCATCAGTCATCTCTGCCACAAGAGTAACGTTAGCATCTTCTGTTAATGGTAACACTTTATTTTTAATATCTAAAAGAGTACAAAGTTCATTAATAGACTCTTTTAAACTACCTGTAATATTTAAAAGAGATATAAGTATTAAATTACCTAAAGCATGCCCATCTAAATCACTTGTGGTATTAAAGCGATACTCTAACATATTCTTAATATTATTACTAGTAGATGATAAACTACTAAGTACTTTTCTAATATCTCCAACAGCAGGAGCATGAAACTCTTCTCTTAATTTACCAGTACTTCTCCCATCATCTGAAACAGTTATAACTGCAGTTATATCTAAAGGGAAGTCTTTAAGTCCTTTAAGCAAATAAGAAAGACCTGTTCCTCCACCAAAAACTACAATCTTTTTATTATTCATTTACTACTCATCTCCTTGAAATCTCTAAAGCAACTCTTGCAGCCTCGCCCATAGCAATAACTATTTGATAATCATACTTATTTAAGGCATCACCTACTGCATAAATTCCATCTATAGAAGTCATTAAATCTTCATCTGTCTTAATATAGCCTCTATCATCTAAAATACCTAAAGACTCTAAAAAGCTAGCATTAGGAATCTGTCCAATATATATGAATACTCCATCAGTAATTATATCATTACCATTATTTGTCTTAATAGTAATTCTATCATTCTTACTAAAACTTTCTACTTCTCCTTTTACAAAAGAAATATTATCTATTTTCTTAATCATATCTTGTAAATAAGCTTTCGCTCTAAATTCATTACGATATAAAACAGTAACAGACAAAGCTAACTTACTTAAATATATTGCCCCTTCAAAAGCAGCATCACTTGCCCCTACTACTACAACATCTTTATTCTTATATAAAGCCCCATCACAAACAGCGCAGTAACTTATTCCCTTAGTCCTAAGTTCATCTTCACCTTTAACTCCAAGTAATTTAGGTTTACGACCAGTAGCAATTATAACATAGTCACAGATATATTCATCTTTACTAGTAATAACCTTTTTCTCTTTATCTACTTTTATCTCTTTAACTTCTTCATACTTAACAGGAACACCTAAATCAGTAATCTGTTTTAACATCTTTAAAGCTAAGTCACTTCCACTAATAGACTCGTACGTTGGAAAGTTCATAATATTACCATTATCTACAATCTGTCCTCCTGGCATAGACTTTTCTAAAATAATACATTCTATCCCTGCTCTATTTAAATAAAGGGCAGCAGTCATACCTGCAACACCACAGCCTATAATAACCACTTTATATTTATTATTCATAAAGCACATCCTCTCTATATAATACTTTTTTTCTTCGCACAAAAACAAAGTAAATACCAACAACAAACAAGACTACTGATACAAGTTGAGCCACTCTAATAGGACCTAACATTAAACTATCAAGTCTCATACCTTCTATTATAAACCTAATAAAAGAATACCACATCATATAAAATCCCATAAGTTGTCCAGTTTTTAAATTCTTATAAAATTTTCTAATTAATAAAAGTATTATAAAGCCAATTACATTCCAAACTGATTCAAAGAAGAATGTTGGCACATAGTAATCTCCATTAATATACATACCTCTAATAATAAATTCCGGTATATATAAACTCTTTAAATATCCATATGAAGTAACACAACCATACGCTTCACTATTAAAGAAATTACCCCATCTACCTATCGCTTGTCCAATAATAAGACCAACAACTAGTATATCCAAAAGTTTTAAAGGATTTAATTTATGCTTCTTACTATAATACCAAAGATATAAAAGTCCACCAAGTATTCCTCCATGAATAGCAAGTCCTCCATGCCATATATAAAGTATTTCTATAGGATTAGACAAGTAATATGGTAGATTAAATAAAACATAATAAAGTCTCGCTCCTAAAAAAGCAAAGATAATTGTATAGAAAAACATATCAAAGAGTTCATCTTTATTAACTTTTTCTTTTCTAAGCTCTAAAAAGACACAAATTCCACCTACTATTACCCCTAAAAGAATAAAGATAGAATAATAATATATTTTTATAAAACTTAAATCCAAAAACACTCTATCCATGATGTTTTACCTTTCTTATAACAGGTTTAATAACAAACTGTTCTATTAAAACATTCGCTACTGAGATTAATATTGATATGGCAAGTGCAACCCAGAAATCTAAAAGATTAAAGTACTTACCAAGTATCCAATCTGCAAGTTTTAAAATAAATAAATTTATAAATGGATAAAAAAGTCCAAGAGATAGAGCAGTTACTGGTATTGTTAATCTAACTAACAAAGGTTTAACTGTTTGATTTAAAATATAAATTATAAATGATGCAAGTATAGAAAAAAGTACAGGATGCGATGGATCTATATAAAATGTTTCAAAACCAAAGGAAACTAAAAAGAAGACTAATGAATAACTAGCAAAATACAAAAGCCATTCTAAAAATCTATTTAATCTGATTTTTTCTTTTGTCTTTACAATTATTCTCATAGTCTCCTCCTCCTATAATCTATAACATATTCTTTAAAAACTGTCCTGTATAAGACTCTTTAACTTTACTTACTTCTTCTGGAGTACCAGTAGTAACTATACTACCTCCAAGGTCTCCTCCTTCAGGACCTAAATCTATGATGTAGTCTGCACATTTTATAACATCTAAGTTATGTTCTATAACAAGAACTGTATCTTTATTATCAACTATTTTCTGTAAAATTGCAAGTAACTTCTTAATATCTGCAGAATGTAGTCCTGTAGTTGGCTCATCTAAAACAAATAAGGTTTTACCAGTAGCCTTCTTTTGTAACTCTTTAGCAAGTTTAACACGTTCAGCTTCTCCTCCAGAAAGTGTTGGGGCACTTTGTCCTAGTTTAATGTAGCCAAGTCCTACATCTTCAAGTACTTGAAGTTTATTCTTAATCTTAGGAACATTACTAAAGAACTCTAATGCCTCACTAACTCGCATATCTAAAACATCTGCAATATTCTTCTCTTTATAGTAAATGTTTAAAGTTTCTCTATTATACCTCGTGCCATGACAAACTTCACAAGGAACATAAACATCAGGTAAGAAATGCATTTCTATTTTCTTAACACCATCTCCCCTGCAAGCCTCACATCTACCACCTTTAACATTGAAAGAAAATCTATTCTTCTCAAATCCATACATTTTCGCTTCTTTAGTATTAGTAAATAACTCTCTAATATCATCAAACACCCCTGTATAAGTAGCAGGATTACTTCTTGGAGTTCTACCAATTGGTGACTGTGATATATCTACAAGTTTATCAATATTATCAAGACCAAGTATCTTCTTATGTTTACCAGGCTTAGTTTTAGATTTATATAAAGTATTAGATGCAGCTTTAACAAGTATTTCATTAATTAAACTACTCTTACCACTACCACTAACACCTGTAACACAAGTAAATGCTCCAAGAGGAATTTTAACATCTATGTTTTTTAAGTTATTCTCTTCTGCTCCTTTAATAGTTATATATTTGCCAATACCTTTTCTTCTAGTTTTTGGTATTTCAATACACTCTTTTCCACTTAAATAACGTCCAGTAACACTATTATCATTAGCCATAACTTCACTAGGAGTACCTGCTGCAACTATTTTTCCCCCTCTATCACCAGCTTCAGGACCTACATCAACTAAGTAGTCTGCAGCAAGCATAGTATCAGTATCATGTTCTACAACTATTAAAGTATTACCTAAATCTCTCATCTTAAGTAATGAATTAATAAGTCTGTCATTATCTCTTTGATGAAGTCCAATACTAGGTTCATCAAGTACATAAAGTACACCTGTTAAACGTGAACCTATCTGAGTAGCAAGCCTAATACGTTGTGCCTCTCCTCCTGATAAAGTTCCAGCACTTCTTGCAAGCGTTAAATATTCAAGACCAACATTCTTTAAGAAAGATAAACGTGACTTAATTTCTTTTAGCATAAGGTCTGCAATTTGCATTTTCTCTTCACTAAGTTTTAATTTATCAAAGAAGGTAATAAGTTCTTTAATACTCATTAGGGTAACTTCATAAATATTTTTATCCCCTACTTTAACAGATAAAACTTCATCAGCAAGTCTTGCTCCATTACACACTTCACAAGTAGTCTCTATCATAAACTTCTCTAGCCATTCTCTAATCCAACTACTAGATGTTTCCATATAACGACGTTCAAGATTATTAATTATTCCTTCATAATAATCAGTCTGATTAGTAACATTACCGCTTTTAGAAGCAAAGTGAAAATTAATTAATTCATCACTTCCATATAAAATTAAGTCTTTCTCTTTTTCTGTTAGTTTCTTAAAAGGTTTAGTAAGACTTATTTTATAATGCTTACACAAACACTCTAATTTTTTAAAATAAATATTATCAGTATCATCTCCAAGAGTAACAATCGCTCCATCTTTTAAAGATTTATTTTTATCAGGAATAACTAAATCAGGATCTATTTTTAATTTAATACCAAGTCCCTTACACTCAGGACATGCCCCATAAGGTGCATTAAAACTAAATAGACGAGGTTCAAGTTCAGGAAGTGAAAAATCACAATAAGGACAAGCAAAGTCTTCTGAATATATAACTTCTCCACTTCCAAGAAAATCAACAACTACTTTACCCTTACTAAGCTTAGTAGCAACTTCCAAAGATTCAAATAATCTACTTCTAATACCATCTTTTAAGACAATTCTATCTACAATTACTTCAATATTAGACTTCTTATTCTTCTCTAAAGTAATCTCTTCTGTTAAATCATGCATCTCTCCATTTACTCTAACTCTAACAAAACCTTGTTTCCTTAAATCATCAAGTAAATCTTTATGAGTACCTTTCTCTCCATGAACAACAGGAGCCATTATAACAAGTTTAGTTCCTTCTTCACGTTCTAATATTTTATTAGTCATCTCTTCAATACTTTGACTAGTTATAGGAATATTATGATTAGGACAATATGGAACACCAACTCTTGCAAATAAAAGACGTAAGTAATCATATATTTCTGTAACAGTACCAACAGTACTACGAGGATTCTTACTAGTAGTCTTTTGATCGATACTAATCGCAGGACTAAGCCCTTCTATAGAGTCTACATCAGGCTTTTCCGTCCCCCCAAGAAATTGTCTAGCATAAGCAGACAAACTCTCTACATATCTTCTTTGTCCTTCTGCATATATCGTATCAAAAGCAAGAGAAGATTTACCACTACCACTAACACCTGTCATTACAATTAATTTATCTTTAGGTAACTCTATTGAAACATTCTTTAAATTATTTTCTCTAGCCCCTTTAACTATTATTTTATCCACTGTATATCACTTCCTTAAAACGCTATATATTATAATACAAAATAATACTTTTTTCTACTACCAAAATATACCATAAGTATAACAAATAGTCAAACAAATTTTCTATAATAAGTAAATAATAAAAGTATAGACCATTTTCTAATCTATACTATTATCTTTGTCCTAATAAGAAAGCAATTAAAGGTATTAAAATACTACTAGCGATTACAACAAATGCTAAAGCATAATTAGTAACAAAAGCTGCTATATCATTATCTTTCTTCTTAGGAAGTGGCATTGGAATAATCTTATTATCATCATCTTCTCCATAATGACCTGTTCTCTTAACTTTACTTATACCTCTACCGCCTTCTTCTTCAAGAGCCTTATTAAGTTTAGTAATTTCCTGCTTGTTTTTAATTTCTATATAATCACACAAATAAGTATGACCGCCACTAACTACTATCATCTGATAATAATTAACTAAATTCTCTGGTATAAATATTTTAAACTGTGGATAATTCTCTTTCAAAAACTGCGGTCTTAAATGTTCTAATGTTTCCGACAAAATACCTATTTCTAAGAAAGCTAAATTATATATATTATTATTTATCTTATTAGTAATATCATCATCCATTACATCTATGCTTTTAAAATTAACATAATCTTCATTATTACTAGTAACACCTACTACTATATTTTTAGGATTAAAGTTAATAACATAATACCCTTTACCATGAATATATTTCATAGTAGAATCCATAACATAAAAAAGACGTGTATATTCATCATTATTATGATAAGTCTTAGTATACTCATCTAATGTTGATTCAAAAGGAAATCTAATTATCTCTCCCATAGGAAATCACCGTCTTTTCTATCTTTCTATTCTTTATACTATAATTTTATAGCATTTTAAGATTAATTACAATAGGCGTTTATATTCAAGGATCAACTCTCTAGCTCTAGTTGTCTTAACAGAACCCAACCAATAATCTTCAGGACTGCCTCCCATTATTAAAGAAACTCTATCATTATTTTTTAACTAATAATCAAGTAGTACTTCTTTTCCATTAACAATCTCTCTATCTAGATTATAACTAGTACTATCATCTTCTAACAATACTAAATCTATAAGAGTAGAACCTAAAGGAAATTCAATAGTTAAATATATCTAAAGAATCTCTCATAATACTACTACATCTCAAAGATTAGAAAGATAATGTCAAAAAAATAAGTATTTGTCAACAACAATATTTAATTTTTTCTTTCATTGCTTTAATAACCCTACTAATATGAGAAGAACTAACATCTAAAAGTTTAGTTATTTCATAATATTTAAAGTTATTTATTCTCAAAGTAATAATCGCTGCATCTTCTATACTTACACTATATAAGTAATCTTTTACCTCATCGTACACATCTAAATCATCTATAATGTCATATGGATCTTTTGCATTACTATCCCTAACTTCATATTCTAATTCTCGATATTTTAAAAGAGGTCTATTCTTAAGCGTAAGAATACTTCTATACATATAATTAAAACTAGATGTTAAACATACTAAAAGAAAAGAATAAAACAAAGTTCCTTTATTAGAATCAAATTTCTTAATAGCATGATTAAAAGCAATGATACCTTCCTGTAAGAAATCATCAAGAGTAAAACCCTCATAGTGATTAGTTTTTAAATAATTATAATATTCCAAAGCTTTGCCATAAATAACAGGTTTATACTTTTTAAGCATGATATTATAGGCCACTTCATCATTATCATAAATTAAATCTAAAAGCTCATAATCATTATATTTCATAAATCCTACTTTCTATTTCGGACTACCTCATATATCAATATACCAGCTGCAACAGAAGCATTTAAACTATCTATTTTAGGACTAATAGGAATAGTCACTAAAAAGTCACAATTTTCTTTAACTAGCTTACTAATACCTTTCTCTTCATTTCCAATAATAAGACAGGCTTTTCCATTATAATCTACTTCTCTATAGTCTTCCCCATTCATAACAGTACCATATATCCAAAAACCATTATCTTTAAGAATCTTAATAGTATTATTAAGATTAGTAACTAAAACTATATCAATATCAAATACTGTACCTACACTAGTCTTAACAACAGTAGAATTTATAAGCACTTGTCTATCATTAGGAATAATAATTGCATTAAAACCAGCCGCTACCGCTGTTCTAATAATTGCTCCAAAATTATGAGGATCAAGAATATGATCTAATATAAGTACTTTATCATATTCTTTTTCTATAATTTTATTTAAAGACGTATATTGATAGTCCTCCATATCAATGATTATACCCTGGTGAACACCATCTGCCAAATTATCAAGTTCTAATTTTGACATAAATCTAATCCTAGATTTTAAATTTTCACTAGATAAAATTTCATTTTTCTCATAATAATTTTTTTCAACATATATTTTTCTTACTTTTTTCAATTTTTTTTCATCTTTAAGTATTCTTTCTGCCACATTTCTTCCATACACTAACATAACTATTCCTCCGTAATAAACTTCATAACTTCATCTATTCTATCTACTCTACTACTAAGTTTCAAATACCCAATTAGTGCTTCTATTGCTGTCGCTTTTTTATATTCTATCACACTACAACCTTTAGGATTAGCATGACTCTTAGCATTTCTAGCCCGTTTAATAACACTAATCTCATCTTCATTAAAAAAGTCACTATCTAACATTTTATCTAAAAAATAAGCTTGTCTTTTCGCACTAACATAATTAATAGACTCCTTCTGCAAATCATTAACTTTATTAATTTTTTTGCGGGTTAAATACATTCTAATATACTCTTCATAAACTGCATCACCAAGATAAGCAAGTACTAAAGAATTAACACATCTAATATCCATAAACATCTCCCCTAAAGAAAAAAGACTAAAAAGTCTAATCTCTATCATTACCCATAACAATTAAAACTAATCTTAGTAGTTCTAATAATGTTGATATTAAAGAAGCAACATAAGTCATAGCAGCTGCCATCAACATAGAACTAGCCATAGATTTCTCGCTTGTTTCAACTACTTTTAACTTACTAAGAAACATTTTACCTCTTTTAGAAGCATTAAACTCAACAGGTAAAGTAATAAGTTGAAATAATAATATTGCCACTAAAAGGAATATACCAACCCAAGCAAGATCCATAGAACCAAAGATAAGACCAATTAAAACAGCTAAATAACCAAACTTAGAACTAAAATTAACAATAGGTACTAAGAAAGATCTAAACCTTAAAAAGAAATATCCTTCCTTATCTTGAACAGCATGTCCACATTCATGAGCAGCCACACTAACACTGGCAATAGAGTTCCCATTGTATATATCAGTAGAAAGTCTAACAACTTTAGCTCTTGGATCATAATGGTCAGTCAAATATCCTCTAGTCTCTACAACATAAATATCCTCTAATCCATTATCTTTTAATATTTCTCTAGCAACTTCTGCTCCTGTCATCCCACTTTTAACTTTAACTTTTTTATATTTCTTATATCTTGTTCTTAAATAAATATCTGCAACAAGAGTTATAAGAAAAGCAAGTATAACAAGTCCATATCCAAAATACATATAATAAAACATTTAAAACCTCCTATATTTTCTCTATAGTAGTACCTTCTCTACTATCTATTAATCTAAAACCAATACTTTCTAAATAATCACGAATCCTATCAGCTTCATTATAATCTTTATTTTTCTTGGCTTCATTTCTCTTTTCTATTAATTTAACTATTCTCTGATCAATATCTATTATATCATCTTTTAGCAAATCTAAACTTAAAACTTTATCAAATTCCATAACTAACTGTTTTTTAGTCTTATCACTAGTATCAAGTTTCAACACTTCATAAAGAACTGTTAAAGCCATCGCTGTATTCATATCATCTGATAAAGCATCTTTAAATTTATCTAAATAAGTATTAATTATTTCCTCATCAAGTTCACCTTCATCTTTAAGTAGCGATACTCTATTCTTAAGTTTCTTATAAGCATTCTCTGCTTGTCCTAAAGCTTCATAAGTAAAGAGTAATGGTTTACGATAATGAGACTCTAAACACATATAACGATAACTTAAAGGATTATAACCTTCTTTTTCTAAAGTACTAACAGTAAGTATATCTCCTTTAGATTTACTCATCTTACCACTTTTATCATTTAAATGTTCTCCATGTACCCAATAATTACACCATTTATGATCTAAATAAGCTTCACTCTGAGCGATTTCATTAGTATGATGTGGAAAGATATTATCAACACCACCACAGTGTATATCAAGATGTTCTCCTAAATTTTTAATAGCAATACAAGAACACTCTATATGCCAACCAGGATAACCCACACCAAAAGGACTATCCCATTTTAACTCTTGTGAATCAAACTTAGACTTAGTAAACCATAAAACAAAGTCAGCTTGATTTTTCTTATTACTATCAAACTCCACACCTTCACGAACCCCCACTACCATATCATCAATTTTATGATTAGTTAAAATATAGTAATCATTAAGTTTAGATGTATCAAAATAAACATTACCACCTGCTTTATAAGCATAACCTTCATCAAGTAATTTCTCTATCATCTTTATATAAGAATCTATATTACTAGTAGCAGGACTAACAATACTAGGCCACTTAATATTAAGTTTCTCTGTATCTTTTTTAAACTCATCAGTGTAAAACTTAGCGATATCTAATACTGATTTGTGTTCTCTTTTCGCACTTTTAAGCATTTTATCATCACCACTATCAGAATCACTTGACAAATGCCCAACATCAGTAATATTCATACAACGTTTAACATTATATCCTAACATATTTAAAGTTTTCTCTAATATATCTTCCATTATATAAGTCCTTAAATTACCAATATGAGCATAATGATAAACAGTAGGACCACAAGTATACATCTTAACTTCATTTTTATCTATTGGCACAAACTCTTCTACACTTCTTGTAAGAGTATTATATAATTTCATCATATCACTTCTTTCTAATTATATATATTATTTTTCTATGTTATATGTGAACTAATTATTTATATAGTCTTTTACTTTTTTGTAAAACAATTCTATTGTCTTCGTCTATAACTTTAAAGTATCCTTCTCTTCTTATTTTTCTATTCAAAACCAAGTCAATTTCTTTACTTCTATTAGTATTTTTATTAATAATCTCTTTATGATACTCTGGAATATCACAAGGCATAGGACAATCTAAAACCATTTCAATATCTTCTTTAGTAAAACTACGACCATAAAAAGAAATTGAATCATCTATAGATTCATAATGTAAACTATAGATTTTAGAAAAATTATTAGGATAAATTACAATACTACCACAATCAATAAAAATACAGGCTTTATCACTATCTTTATCATCAGTATAATCAATATTGTAAAGAAAGCTATCTTCTAATGTTTCTTTAGCCAAACTATTAAATTTTTCTTCATCAGTTATTTTTAAAAGGCCATCAGAACAATAATCTCCATTTTTACGATTAACAAAAGTTCCAATAAGCTCATTTCTTAATAAACTCAAAGGAAACATTCCTTTATAAATATAATTATAGCCAAGAGTATAACCGAAAACATCAAAAGACAAAGCAGAAAAACCTTTATCCAACTCCGAATATTCCTGTAATTTCTGCAAATTTTTCTCAATTCTCCTATATTCATCTCTTAAGCCAAATACTACTTCTCTTATTTTATAATTATCCATACTTTTTCACTTTCCTTTTAATTAATCTACATATTTATGTTGCTCACTAGTCCAAGCAGGAGTACAAGGTACACATGCCTCAAACTCTCCTTCAAAAGCATAACACTCATTTTTATCAAGTAAAATAACGTCACCACTTTTAAACTTTATCTTTTCTTCCTTGCCTTTAACTTCTAAAATACCACTACCAGCCATGATATAAAGTAGTTCTTTACAAGCAGTATTAGTTTGATAACCTACTTTAGGACTTCTTCCATTTATTTTAATAACAGCAACATTAATATCGGCATCAGTCATAGGATAATCCATACCAGAATAGCCATCCCCACTATAAAACTCTGCCTTTTCTTTACTTACATAAATAATAATAAACATCTCCTTTCAAAAAATATCATTCATTGTTTTCTATTAGTAATTTCATTTCTTTTAATTTTGTTTCTAATAATTTCTTATCAATAAGCTTTAATTTATATTCAGAAATTAAAGTTTGAGTCATATTTTTACTAAGTGAGTATTCTACAACATCTTTATCTTTAGAACTACAAAGAATAACTCCAACACTAGGATTTTCTTGTTCTTTTTTAACATCTCTATCTAATGCTTCTAAATATAAGTTCATTTTTCCTAAATATTCTGCTTTAAATTCTCCTAATTTCAATTCAAAAGCTACTAAACAAGATAACTCTCTATTGTAAAATAACAAATCTATAAAAAAGTCATGATTACCAACTTGAACTCTATACTCATCTCCAATAAAAGTAAAGTCTTTTCCTACTTCCAAAATAAAATCTTTTAAATTCTTAATAATAGCATTTTTTAAATCTTTTTCAGAAAATTCATTAGGTAAATCCAAAAATTCCAAACTATAAGTATCTAAAATTCTTGTATTAGGATAATCTTCTTCATCAATAGTTTTTGTAACTGCTGGTAATTGTTTACCACTAGAAAGCATATACCTTTCATAATAAGATGACGTAATCTGCCTATCTAATTCACGTTTAGAATAATTATTCTTTATAGATAATTGTAGATAAAAATGTCTTTCTTCTTTCGTTTTAGAACCACTTAAAATAAGCAAATTATTTGTCCATGACAATTGCGTCACCAGTGGTGTCGCAATCTCATCATCTTTATACGTACTATAAAATTGAACCATTCGCTCTATATTTCTTTTAGTAAAACCACGTATATTAGGATAATTATTCTTCATAAATTCAGCAGCTTTTGTAATAATCTTATCACCATAGGCACTATTTTGTTTTAATTCATATAAAAATTTACCAACTTCTAAATATAATAAAATCATTTCTTCATTTACTTTTCTATATGCATTATTTTTTCTTTTTTCAATCATTTCAATTATCTGGTTAAAATTAATATCTAAAATAATAACACCTCCTTTGCATTTACTTACCCATATTATATCTTATTATCATATCTTTTTCTATAATAAATAAGTCTAAATATATAATTTTATTTATAACATTACTATATTTTATAGTCTACTTTATTCTATACTAAACCTAATGAGCCTCAAGACTTTAATCTTGAGGCTCACTATAATTAATAACATTAGAAACAGGTATAATATAATTGTTTTCATCTAACTTAGTCAAAGTATCATAAAAACATATTATACCTCCAGTACCTATTTCTTTTTTAGTTTTCTCTAACTTCCTAAAACTCTTAATCATTTCTTTTTTAGGAATAGCAGCCTTTTTTATCTCTAAAGGATATAACTTATTATTCTTATAAAATATTAAGTCTATTTCATTTTTCTCTTTATCACGATAATAATAAAGATTAGGAGTAATTCCTCTAGCATTATATGCTTTAATTATTTCACTAACAATAAATGTTTCTAAAAAATGTCCTGAACTAGAGCCAAGCTGTAACTCTCTTGCACTAGTATATCCTGCTAAATAAGCAGCAAGACCTGTATCCATAAATACAATTTTAGGTAAATGGGTTATTCTTTTAAGTTCACTATTCATATAAGGTTCAAGTAAATAAACAAGTCCAGATATTACTAAAATACTTAGCCATCTAACTGCCGTAGGAACACTAATTAAAGCATCATTAGCAAGTGCCGTATAATTAAGTTGTTCTCCTGTTCTTGAAGCCACACTCACAATAAATTTTCTAAAACTAAGTTCATTTCCTATCTCTGTCAATTCTTTAACATCACGAGAAATATAAGTATCAAGATAACTATTAAAATAAATATCTCGTGACATATCTTTCTCCATATAAAGTGTAGGCATACCACCTTTAAATATTATCTCATATAATTTATTAACATCTATCTTAGGCATAATTTTATACTCATTTAATTTAGCAGGGTCAAACAATTCTTTCTTTTCATTTTTAACTATCTCAGAATACATAAAGCTATTTAAGTTAACAATACCAACACGACCTGCTAAAGACTCGCTAACATTTTTCATCAAATGAAATTGTTGTGAACCTGTTAACCAGTACATTCCATTTTTATTTTCTTTATCAACATTTATTTTTATATAAGAAAACAAATTAGGAGCATATTGCACTTCATCAATAAGCAAAGGAGCAGGATGTTCTTCTAAAAACAATTTAGGATCACTCTTTGCTTGCTCACGTAAAACTTCATCATCCAAAGTTATATATTCCATATTATCAGGCTTCAAACTTAGCAAAAGTGTTGTTTTACCAACTTGTCTAGGTCCAAAAACAAACAGTACTTTAAATGTCTTACTTACATTTTCTACTATTTCTTTTACTTCTCTAGAGTACATATAAATCACTTCCTCTTACATTAATGATACAGCAGAATGTGAAGAAAGCCAATATTTATATATTAAATTAGTCAGACCGTTATCTCCTTCTTACCATTATACCAAGCATCAACAATAATAGGAGTAACTACTTCATCTATAACTTTATCAACTCTTCTCGCTCCAAATTTTTCATAATTGCTTTCTTTAATAACTTTATCCACAATTTCTTTAGATATCTTTATCTTTAAATCTTTCCTTTTAAATCCTTCTATTAACACATATAATCTTTTTTCCACAATCCTGTGTATAACATCACGACTTATATCATTAAAATAATAAATCTTACCTATTCTATTAACAAATTCCACACCTAGAAAATCTTCTATATCTATATTATTTTTACTTTCAGTAAAACCAATAGAATCTTTAGAAAATCCTAAATTAGTAGTCATAAAAAGAAACACATTATCAAATCTTACCTTTCTACCTCGAGAATCAGTTAATACCCCTTCATCAAGAACTTGTAAAAACAGTTTCATCACTTCCCCACTTGCTTTCTCTATCTCATCTAAAAGTATAACTGAGTGAGGATGCATTCTAATCGTATCAAGAACAGTTAAATGATTATCAAAACCAACATAACCTGGAGGAGAACCGATAATCTTACTAACAGTATGTGCCTCTTTATATTCACTCATATCAAGCCTAATAAAGTTAGCATCTCCATATAAAAGATTAGCAAATTCTTTAACTAATAAAGTTTTACCAACACCCGTTCTTCCACAGAATAAAAAAGATTCTATATGAGGCTTATCTTGAAACCCAAGTCTAACCTTCTTAACTCTATTACACAAATCAGTAATAATTTCATCTTGTCCTAAAACTATCTTTTTTAAACTCTTATCTAAGTTATT
>CALVPN010000004.1 GCA_944351375.1 uncultured Bacilli bacterium
TTTTTTATAATATGCTAGTTTTTCTTTGTCAAATTTTCCCATTTGTAGTATAATAAGGCCAAAAAGAGGGGGATATTATGGAAGTAAAAGATAAAATTATGTATCATTATCATAAATTAGGTATTTATGATGATAAGTGGCAAGTAGGTAATGAATTTGTAGTAAATGATAGTTTTAATTCTTTTTGTGGTAGTATTGTTGATAAATTTAGTACTGCTATTAAATATAAAAATGGTTTAGTTCCTTTAGAAATAATTATAGATAAATATTTAGATGATATAGGTATAGAAAATGTTGATTTAAAAACTATTACAAATCTATTAAAAGACTCTCGTGCTATTATAACAAATGCTAATATGTATAATAGAGAATTAATGTTAGAAAATTATAGAAAAGAAAATAATCCTAATTTACCTAGTAGATTACACTCTATTTGGTTAGCAGATAAAGAAAGTCTAAATTTTTGGAAAGAACAGTTAGAAAAAAGAAAAAAACTAGTTTTATATAGGGTATCAGTAACAGGTAATTTGTTTAAATCAAGTGATAGTTTTATACCTGATGATGAATTAACTGCTAGAGAAATGTATGAAGAATCTTCTAAGTATTGGAATCCTGTATTTAGTGAAGAAGATTTGTGTAAAGCCGAATATTTATTTCAAGGTAAGGTAAAAGTTTTAGAGAAAATAGATAGATAATATTGTATAATTGATGTAAGGATGTGATTAAATGTTAACACCTAATAATTTTAAAGATTATGAACTTATTGATGCTTCAAATGGTGAAAAATTAGAGCGTTGGGGTAAATATATTCTACTTAGACCAGATCCTACTGTTATTTGGGATAATGGTAATTTGTTGGAAAAATATAAAGGTAAAATAGATGCAGTATACTATCGTTCTAATAAAGGAGGAGGACACTGGAAAAATTTTAGAAAGATTCCTAGTACTTGGACTATTAATTATAAAGATTTAACACTTAATATTAAACAAATGGGCTTTAAACATACAGGAATATTCCCTGAACAAGCGGTTAATTGGGAGTATATGATGAATAAAATAAAAAATTCTAAAAGACATATTAAAGTTTTAAATCTTTTTGGGTATACAGGAGCAGCATCAGTCGCTTGTCTTTCTGAAGGAGCATCAGTTACTCATGTAGATTCATCTAAAGGTATGGTAGAAGTTTGCAAAGAAAATGTAATTTCATCAGGACTTAAAGATAAACCTATTCGTTATTTAGTAGATGATGTTGTTAAATTTGTTAAAAGAGAAATTAGACGTGGAAATAAGTATGATTCTATTGTTATGGATCCTCCTAGTTATGGAAGAGGTGCTAATGGAGAAGTTTGGGATATAGAAAAAGATTTAACTAATCTAGTTAATTTATGCCTTGAAATATTAAGTGATAAACCACTATTCTTTATCATTAACTCTTACACAACAGGACTATCTAAAACTTCTTTAGAAAATCTATTACTTACAACAATTAATAAAAAATATAAAGGAATTGTTAGTAGTAGTGAAATAGGTCTTAAAATAACAGACAATAACTTAACATTACCTTGTGGTATATATGGAAGATGGGAAAGTTATGATTAATATTTTATATGAAGATAATCATTTATTAGTAGTAGAGAAAAAAGTAGGGGTGTTAAGTCAAAGTGATGGAACTAATACTCCCGATATGTTAACTATTTTAAAAGAATATATTAAAGAAAAATATAATAAACCAGGTAATGTCTATTTAGGTCTTGTTCATCGTCTTGATAAAAATGTTGGTGGTGTTATGGTCTTTGCCAAGACTAGTAAAGCCGCAAGAAGATTATCAGAGACTATTAGAAATAGAGAGTTTAAAAAGACTTATCTTGCTGTTTGTAAAGGAATATTAGATAGTAATGGTAAATATCAAGATTATCTAAAAAGAGTAGAGTATAGAAGTGAGGTTAGTAATAGTAAAGATGGTAAGCTTGCTAGTCTCACCTATAAAGTTCTTGATATTAAAGATAATAATAGTCTCGTCAAAATAAATCTTGAAACAGGAAGACATCACCAAATAAGAGTACAGTTTACATATCATAATCATCCATTGTTAGGTGATGAAAAATACGGAAGTAAAGGTAAATATCCTCTAGCTTTATTTGCCTATAAACTAGAGTTTACTCATCCTACAACAAAAGAAAAGTTATGCTTTATAACTTTACCAAAAGAAGGATATTTCAGTAACTTTAACAGTGTAATTAATAAAATAAATAATTCTTGATTTACAAGAATTGTCTAACCTTGTAAAAAAGATTTGCTTTTTCTCCCTTTTTTTGTTATGATTTAATATATAAGATAAGGGAGATGGAAGTTATATGATATTAGCTAATTTTGATTTAAGTTTTTTTACATCAATTCCAGGAATGTTAATAACAGGTGGAGTATTATTACTTTTAATTGCATTAATTATATTTATTGCAACAGGTAGTAAAAAAGATAAGAAAGATAAAAAAGCCGAAGCGGAAAGTATTGGTAATACTAATAATACAGTTGCAGAAACACCAACAGTTAATGCAAGTGTTGAGACAGAACCAGTTGCACCTGTTACAACACCCCCACTAGATACAACTACAGTAGCAGATGCTCCTCAAATAGTTGTAACTACACCTGAAGTTCCAAGTGAACCTGTTAATGTTGTAGAAAATAATGCACCTACTGTTAATGAGCCAAACAGCCAAAATTTAAATCAAACAGTAGAAGCAAATACAATACCTAATGAGGTAGTAAACCCACAAGTAGAAATGCCTACTCAAACTGTAGAACCAGTTACAACAAATGTTAACGACAATACTAGTGTTAATACTAATCCAGTTGTAATGCCTAGTGAACAAAGTAATATCGAACAAGCAAGTGTTCCTAATAATACAGTAGAGTTAAACAATCAAGAAAGTAATGAGGTAGTAGATGCTCCTCCTATTACTATTGCAAATGAAGAACCTAAAGAAAACCAAGTAATAGAACCAGCAAAGCCAATATATGGTGGTACAGATCCAGTAATTCCTAAAATAGAAGTAGAAGGAAATGAACATAGACCTATATATGGTGGAGCAAATCCTTTAGAAAATACAGGTGCTATTCCAACAATTAATACTACAACTGAAAAAAATAACCCAACTGTAACACCAGAAGTTCCTAATGTAGAACCACCTGTGGAAACACCAAAAGTAGAGCCTGAAGTTATTAATATTCCAACAGTTGACAATGCTCCAGTTGAACCTATAACACCTGTGCAAGAAGAAAAAAGAGAAGAACAAGTTGTTATAGAAGAACCAAAACAAGAGCCTAAAAAAGAAGTTGAAGTAGAAAGTTTATTTTAAAGAGTTAAATACTCTTTTTTTGTTCTTTCTTTCAAATAATGTTCATACAATAATTTTGAAAAGAAAGGATGATAAAATTATGGAAACACTAAAAGTTTCATCAAAATCAAACCCTAATTCAGTAGCAGGGGCACTAGCCAATGTTTTTAGAGCAAATGGCAGTGTAGAAATACAAGCAGTAGGAGCAGGAGCTCTAAATCAAGCGATAAAAGCAGTAGCAATAGCAAGAGGTTTTCTAGCTCCAGCAGGCAAAAATATCGTTTGCATACCAGCATTTACAGATATAGCAATTGATGGAGAAGAGAGGACAGCAATTAAATTAATAATAGAAACTAAATAAAAATACTTGTAAAAATCAAAAATATTGCCTATAATAAAATCAAGTCGATGACAAGAGACAATGTTAAGTAATTTTATTTAAGAGATACTGTGGTTGGTGAGAACAGTAATAAAACCTTAACTATCTACTCTTTAGATGATTTTATATCCGGGCATTACCGTTATCTAAATTAAGTATAATAAGGATGGCACCGCTTATATACCATGTATAAGCTCCTTTGGTTCCATTCTTTTTTGTTTTATCGACTAGAAATGGAGGAAAATATGTTAGATATTAAATTTGTAAGAGAAAACAAAGATGTTGTTACAGAAAATATTAAGAAGAAGTTTCAAGATGAGAAATTACCTTTAGTAGATGAAGTAATAGAGTTAGATGAGAAGATAAGAGCTTTAAAACAAGAAGGTGATCTATTAAGAAAGACTCGTAATGAAGAGAGTAGTTCTATTGGTCTTTTAATGAAGGATAAAAAGATTGAAGAAGCTAATAAGAAAAAAGAAGAAGTTAAAAAGATTAATGAAAGATTAGTTACTATTGAAGAGGATGAGAAAAAACTTAATGAAGAGTTAAAAGAAAAGATGATGGTAATTCCTAATATTATGGATCCTTCTGTTCCTATAGGAAAAGATGATAGTGAAAATGTAGAAGTAGAACGTTTTGGTGAAGCATATAAACCAGATTATGAAATACCATATCATGCTGATATAATATTAAGATTAAATGGTATGGATAAAGAAGCAGCAGGAAGAACATCAGGAGAAGGTTTTTACTACTTAACAGGAGATATTGCAAGACTTCATGAAGCAATGATTGCCTATGCAAGAGATTATATGGTAAATAAAGGATTTACTTACTGTGTGCCACCTTTTATGATTCATAGTGATGTAGTTACAGGAGTTATGTCTTTTCCTGAAATGGAAGCAATGATGTATAAAATAGAAGGTGAAGACTTATATCTAATAGGTACAAGTGAACATTCTATGATAGGTAGATATAAAGGACAAATTGTTAAAGAAGAAGACTTACCTATAACACTTACATCATATTCACCATGTTTTAGAAAAGAAGGAGGTTCTCATGGCTTAGAAGAGCGAGGACTATACCGTGTTCATCAATTTGAAAAAGAAGAGATGATAGTTATTTGTAAACCAGAAGAGTCAATGGATTGGTATGAGAAAATGTGGAAGTTTACTGTAGAAGTATTCAGAAATATGAATGTACCAGTTAGACAACTAGAATGTTGTAGTGGGGACTTAGCAGACTTAAAAGTAAAATCATGTGATGTAGAGGCATGGAGTCCAAGACAACAAAAATACTTTGAAGTAGGTAGTTGTTCAACTCTAGGAGATGCTCAAGCAAGAAGATTAGGTATTAGGACTAAAGGGGATAATGGAACATACTTTGTTCATACATTAAACAATACCGTAGTAGCATCACCTCGTGGACTAATCGCTGTAATAGAAAACAATTATAACGAAGATGGTAGTGTAACAGTACCAGAAGTATTAAGACCTTATATGGGAGGATTAGAAGTAATCACTCCTAAAAGCAAATAAAATATAGTTAGGATATCTAAAAGTGTCATCTTATTCAGATGATACTTTTTATTATGCAAGACTGATGTTTTACATAATAAAAATCTCAAAGTTAAAAACTAATAGAAAATATATTTTTTTTAAGATATTATTATAATTTGCGTTAATAATGTTATAACGAAGTAAATAGAATTTGTGGGTCACGTTTGACAAACTCGCTTTTTATGTTAAAATTTATGCCATGTCAACGAGTTATCACAAAGTTTTTAACTTTGTGATAGTTAATAAGGGGGAATTATGTATGAATAATGAAAAGATAACAAGTGATATGAATGTTATGGATATGATGATGGTTATGTCTGAAGGTAACCCGGGAGTATTAACAGTTTTAATTGAAATGATGCAAGATCCAAAAGGACTTTTGGATATACTTCTACTAGACACTCTAGATATTAGAGGTTCAAAGATTTATAAGCTTTATAGTGATAGCTGTGGTAAGAATGAAGGAAAGTTTAATAGAACCTTAATGGCTTTAAGATGCTTATTCAAAAGAAGAAATTCAAGGCAATTTAGGATTAACTTATGTCTTACCTTTCTTAGAAGATTCAATTCAAATGGAAGGAGTGCCTTCATATAATGAGGAATTTGGACCAATGGATGCTAAATGGGATGAGTATCTTAAAGCTAACAGAGAAGTTGTAGTTCCAAAGATTCATGAAAGAATGGAAGCAGAAAATAGTAACAAGAAATCATTATAAACAAATAAAAGGGACTGAGTAAAATTATTAGTTCCTACTCAGCCTCTTTTCGTATATAACAATAAACTTATATAATAAAAATGTATAAATATCAAGTAACTGTTCATACTGATAGTAGGTAGTAAAATTGACAAAACATATAGTGTATGGTATAATAAAGACCGCACGTAAAAAGAAGAGGTGTTTTAAATGTTTTACGATGAGACACAGGCAACTACTGCTTGTGAAGAAGAACCGTCCTTGATATTTGAACTTATTAAAGAAGGACATCTAGAATTAGTAGATAAACTAATAAAGAAGAAAATAGTTAGTTTAAATACTATTGATCAGGATAGTAATACTGTTTTAATGAGACTGTTAAAGAGTAAAAAATATGATTTAGTAGAAAAATATATGAATGAAATAGAGAGTAATATTAATCATCAAAATAAAGATGGTAATACATTCGCTCATTTACTTGCTACTAAAGATTATTTAAATATAGTTAATATCATTAAAAAGTTAAAAAGAAATAAAGAAATTAATCCTAATATTAGAAATAATGAAGGACAAACTATTCTTGATATTGCTATATCAACAGGTAATTTATGTACAACTCTAAAACTATTAGAAGATAAAAGATTTAATAATATCGATTTAGTATCATTTAACAATTTATATAATACTTTTATTAAAAGTGATGATTTTGGTAAATATACTAAATTAACGAATTTAGAGACTATTGTAGATGAATTATCTAAGAAATCTAAATTACTTCCTAAAGTAAAAGAGATAGTAGATTTAGTTAAGAAGAATTTTGATATTATTAAAAATGAACTTATGAATAATAAATTAACTTTCATGGATAATATAGTTAAAAATGTCTTGATGGAAGTTACCGTATAAAGAAGAAAAAAAATTCTTCTTTTTTCTATGTTTATATGATAAAATATAACTGTTTAGAAAGAAGTGAACACGATGGGGAAAATTATTTTATTTATGGGGCCATCTTCCTCTGGGAAAAATATTATTAAAAGAAGATTAATCAAAGAGAATAAATTTGCACTTAAAGAAATGATAATGTCTACAACAAGACCTATGAGAACAGGAGAAGTTGAGGGAAGAGATTATTATTTTAAAACAGAAGAAGAAATGTTAGAATTAGAAGAACAAGGAAAAATAATAGAGAAAAGAAAATATGATACTGTTTATGGACCATGGTATTATTTTACAACTAGTTCTAATATTGATTTAGAAAATTATAACTATATAGGTGATAATACTTTAGAAGGACTAGATAAATTTGTAAAATTCTATGGAATAGAAAATATCATTTCTCTTTTAATAAAAGTAGATGATGGTATTAGATTACAAAGGGCTCTAGATAGGGAAAAAAGAGAAGAAAATCCTAAATATCAAGAATTATGTAGAAGGTTTTTAGCAGATTCTATTGATTATTCCGAAGAGAATATTAATAAAAGACCAATAACTAGTATTATCAATAATAATAGTAGTTTAGATAATACTATGGAAGAAGTAGAAAAAGTTTTAAAATTAAATTTGTAAGGAAGTGATAAATATGCATTTACCAGATTTTAAAGTCGCTCGTAGTAATGAAAAAATAGATTATAAAAAAGTAGATTATAAAATAGATTCTAAATATCTTAATAAGTATAAAGGTAAGAAGTGTTTCTTAAAGACTTATGGATGTCAGATGAATGAACATGATAGTGAGAATATTAAAGGAATATTAGAGCTGTTGGGATTTGATTTTACTGACAATATAGAAGATGCTGACTTAGTTTTATTAAATACCTGTTCTATAAGAGAAAATGCTCATAATAAAGCATTTGGATTACTTGGTAGGGCAAAACATATAAAAGAGTCTAAAAGAGATTTAATGATAGGTTTATGTGGTTGTATGGCTCAAGAAGAGATAGTTGTTAATACAATTATGGCAAAATATCCTTTTGTAAACTTTGTAATAGGTACTCACAACTTCTATCAGTTACCTGAAATACTAGAGGTAAGTGAATATAAACAACAGATAGAAGTATATTCAAGAGAAGGAGATTTAATAGAGAGTCTACCAGTAGATAGATCAAGTAAGTATAAAGCTTATGTTAATATTATCTATGGTTGTGATAAGTTCTGTACTTATTGTATTGTTCCTTATACTAGAGGAAGACAAAGAAGTAGAGAAAAAGAAGATATTTTAAAAGAAGTAGATAATCTTATTAAAGATGGTTATAAAGAAGTAACTCTACTAGGTCAAAATGTTAATGCTTATGGTAAAGACTTGTATGATAATTATTCATTAGCAGAACTATTAGAAGATGTTGCCAAGACTAATATACCTAGAATTAGATTTATGACAAGTCATCCTTGGGACTTCACTGATGAAATGATAGAAGTAATCGCAAAGTATCCTAATATTATGCCAAGTATTCATTTACCAGTTCAATCAGGTAGTGATAGAATTCTTAAATTAATGGGAAGACGTTATACTAAAGAGAAGTATTTAACACTTTTCCATAAAATGAAAGAAATGATTCCTAATTGTGCAATATCTACTGACATAATTGTAGGTTTTCCAGGAGAAACAGAAGAAGACTTTGAAGAGACTTTAAAACTAGTTAAAGAATGTAAATATGATAATGCTTATACATTTATCTATTCACCACGTGTTGGAACCCCTGCTGCTAAGCTTACCAGTAATGTCACTAAGGAAGAAAAGGAACAACGACTTTATAAACTTAATGAGATTGTTAATACTTATTTTAAAGAAAATAATGATAAATTAGTTGGTAAAACTGTTCCTGTATTAGTAGAAGGTATCAGTGATAAGAAAAATGAATACTTTGGATATAGTGATACTAATAAATTAATTAACTTTACAGGTGAAGATGTAGAAATAGGCAGTATTGTTAATGTAGAAATAACTACTGCTAAAACATGGAGTTTAGATGGAAAAGTTAGTAAGTAATGAAGAAATAGAAGAGAAAGCCTTAGAGTTAGTAAAAACTATAAAAAAAGATAAAGACTATAAAGAGTATATAGAACTAAGAAAGAAAATTAAATCTAATAAAGAGATAATGAAAGCGATAGATAGAGTAAAATCATTACAAAAGTCTTATGTTAACAGTGCCTACCTTGATAATAATATAAAACAAGAGTTAGATAATGAATTAAGTCGTTTAGAATCTATCCCTTTATATAAAGAATATATAATTAAAGAAAAGAAGATAAATAATATTCTTATAAATATTAAAGAGGGACTTAATGTTATATTTGAAGATATCTTAAATAATAAAATTTCTTAAAAAAGTATGATTTTTGAAAATTGATCTTATATGATAAGGTCAATTTTTTGTTTTCTTTAAGTATTTTTAATAAAGTAATAATTATTTTATTAAAATTATAAAAATTCTCTTTTTGCATTAACCATCTTCTTATGTTAGATTTGTAGACATCTACGTAGAAATACTATTAATTAATGGAGGGATTTAATGCTGGAAGAAAATAAGAAAAAAAGATTTATAAGCTTGTTAAGTGATACTACATTTAAACACTTATTTAAAATAGAAGACTATAAAGAGTTCTTTAACGTTATTATTAAATCGATTATAGATATGGATATTAATGATTTTAAGTTACATGATGCCGAACTTAATAGCGGTAATGAAAAACGTGATTATCGCTTAGATTTATTACTAGTAAGTGATCTAGTTGATATAGTTATATCAATAGAAATGAATCAGTTTCCTAGTGAAGAGGCAAAGTATAAAAATAGATTATATGTATATGCTTTACTTGCTAAAAGTTTAAATAGCGGAGAAGATATAAAGAAAAAACAAGTCATTCAAATAAACTTTAATAAAGAAAAGCATCCATATGTTAGTAAAGCATCTTATTCTGTTATGGATTTAAATACACATAAAGAAATAAAAGATTTCAAGATACATGAAGTGTATCTTGAAAATTACAAGGGAATAAGATATAATGGAGACAATAAAGAAGAAATGTATTTATCTTTATTTACTGCAACATCTTACGAAGAGTTAAGAGAAATAGCAGGAGACGATAAGGAGGCTTTAAAAATCGTGGATGAGTTAGAGAAACTAGGAATTGATGACAAGTTTGGGGTAATTTATGATAATGAAGAGATGCAGAAAAGAATGATTAATACTGCTCGTAATTGGGGTTACGATGATGGAAAAGCTGAAGGACTTGAAGAAGGAAAGAAAGAAGGTAAAAAGGAAGAAAAGGTCTTTATTGCTAAGAATCTTCTTAAAAATGATATATCTATAGAAGTAATATCTGAAAGTACAGGACTTAGTATAGAAAAACTCGAAGAACTAAAGAAAGAAGCATAATTGTTTCTTTCTTTTCTTATTGCTTTGATTGATAAACTGATAAGTTGATAAGCTAGCAATTCTATATTATATTAGTTTTTTGTACTTTTTAATTAGTTGTAGCATAGACTAAATTAGAGGAGGGAAACGCATGGCAACTTTTAAAGAAATAGTAACAAAAGCTGTTATTGGTAAAGGTAAGAAACAATTTACTGATAACTTATCATTACAAGTAACTAATAAGCCAAATACAATTCTTGGTTGTTGGGTAATTAATCATAATTTTAATGGAACTTTTTCTAATGGCGCTGTTACCATTAATGGAAGCTATGATATTAATATTTGGTATTCTTATGATAATGATACAAAAACTGAAGTCTTGAAAGATACTAAAAATTATACAGAAACTATTAATATTCAAGGAGTTAACACAGATACAGAAAACGAAGAAGTAATCATTAGAAGTTTAAATGGTCCTAGTTGTAGTAAAGCAGAAATTAATGGTAATAATATTAATTGCACTATTGATAAAACTTTAGGTATAGAATTAGTAGGGGATACCAAAGTACGTATCAATACTCTAGATGAAGTTGATGACTGGGAAGAAATAATGGATAGTGATGCTACTATTGACGAGAAAATTGATGAAGAAGTAAATGAAGACTATCTAGATAATCCCACTGAATAGACTCATTAGATTAATAATCTTGAATAGTTCTTAAAGACTGTCAATAAAAAAAGGTTGACAGTCTCTATTTGTTTGTGTATAATTATAAAAGAAAAAAGAAAGGAGCAATAATTATGGCAGTAAAATTAAGATTAATGAGAATGGGAGCTAAAAAAAGACCATTTTATCGTATAGTTGCAACAGACTCTAGAAGTAGAAGAGATGGAGAGTATCTAGAATTAGTAGGTACTTATAATCCAATCTCAAAAGAAAAAGATGTTAAAATTAATGAAGAAGTTGCCTTAAAATGGTTAAACAACGGAGCAATTCCATCAGATACTGTTAGAAGTCTATTAAAAGATGCAGGTATCATGAAAAAAATTGCTGAATCTAAAGATAAAAAGGAAACAAAATAATGACTTTAGTAGAATTAACAGAAAAAATAATTAAAAACATTGTTCAAGATGATGAAGCTGTATCAGTAAAAGAATTTCCAAGTGATAATGAGAAAGAAATTATTATAGAGGTATTAATATCTGATTCTGACATTGGTAGAGTCATTGGTAAAAATGGTAAAACAGCTAATGCCATTAGAACTTTAGTACAAGCTAGTAGTTCTTTAAAAGATGGTAAATATGTAAAGATTAATATTGATAAATTTTAGGGTTACTTAAGGGTAATCCTTTTATTATCTGTAAATATATGAATTGAGATAATTTTTGTCTAAATAAATTTTAATAAATAAGATTGTTGTCTAAATTACAAAATTATATTATACTTAATATAGGATTGGAGGTAGTGCTAATATGAAAAAACGTATACTAAGCGCTATTATAATGATTTTAATCTTTGTACCATTATTATTTATAGGAGGGGTACCTTTTACAATATTAATGACTCTTTTAGCTTTAGCATCAATGTATGAGTTAATTACTATAAGAGAAAAAAAGAAAGAAGTTCCTATGATAATAAAAGTAATATCTTATCTATTAGTAATATTCTCGAGTATTTTAACATACAATCAAAATATTTTTAGTTATACAATGAGTTATCAACTAATAAGTTTTATTGTTTTAATATTCTTATTACCAATACTATTAAAAAATAAAAGTATGGATTATGATATTAATGATGCTCTTTATTTAGTAGGATCACTTTTATTCATTAATATTGCCTTTAATTTAATTTTGGTAGTAAGAAACTATAGTTTAAACTATCTAATATATCTACTACTTATAACTGTTATAACTGATACTTTTGCACTTATAACAGGAATGTATATAGGTAAAAATAAACTAGCTCCTTCTATTAGTCCTCATAAGACTATAGAAGGGTTTATAGGAGGAGCCTTAATGGGAACTTTTGTTGCCACTACATTTTATTTTACTGTAATAGACTCTAATATATCTTTAGTTATATTAATACTTACGACTGCTTTCTTATCAGTTGTAGGACAACTTGGAGATTTAGTATTTTCTAGTATTAAAAGAACATATGGTGTAAAAGATTTTTCTAATCTTATTCCTGGTCATGGAGGAATATTAGACAGGTTAGATAGTATAATTTTTGTAATATTAGCATTTATATTAGTAATGGGATTAATTTAGGAGGGATTCATGGTTACATTAATATTATTCATAATTCTATTAGGCTCAATTATATTTATCCATGAAGGAGGACATTTCCTATTTGCTAAATTAACAGGAATATATGTCTATGAATTTGCCCTTGGTATGGGACCTAAATTATTTAGCTTTAAAAAAGGAGAGACAGAGTATTCTTTAAGAGCTATTCCTATCGGTGGTTTTTGCCAGTTAGCAGGAGAAGAAGGAGAAGAGGAAGACTTACCAAGAGATAGGACATTACCAGGTAAAAAACCATGGCAAAAGTTTTTAGTAATGTTCTTTGGAGCTGGTTTTAATTTTATTTCTGCTATACTAGTACTTTTCTTTATCGCTTTAATATGGGGAGCAACTTCTACAGAACCAATTTTATCAAGTGTAGAAAAGGAAAGCCCTACCTATGATGCTGGACTTAGAAAAGGTGATGAAATATTAGAAATTAATGGGCATGATATTTGGACTATCGATGATATTTCATTATATTTAACAATTGCAGATCCTGATAAAGCAACAGAGTTTAAAATAAAAGATAAAGATGGTAATGTAGAAACATATGAAATAAAACCTGAAAAAACTAAAGTAGATGGAGAAGAAAGATATCTTTATGGAATAGGTATGCAAGGAGAGGAGCAACATGGCTTACTAGCTTCCTTAAAATATACAGTAGTTAAAACTGGCTCGTTATTTAAACAAATGGGTGTTACTTTATTAAACTTATTTACAGGAGGAATACATTTAAATCAATTAAGTGGTCCTGTAGGAATATATGAAGTAGTAGGAGCTCAAGCAAACGGAGGAATAGCAAGTCTTTTATATTTATTCTCATTCCTATCAATAAATGTAGGTTTCATTAATTTATTACCTCTACCAGCTTTTGATGGGGGACATATCTTATTTATTATTATAGAAAAGATAAAAGGTAGCCCAGTAAAACCTGAAACAGAAGCGAAATTTCATGCTGTTGGACTATTCTTATTAATGTTACTTATGATTTATGTAACATTCAATGATATATTAAGATTATTTTAAATAAAACAGTACTAGTATAATTACCAGTACTGTTTTAATATTTAACTATTACTATGATATAACTCTTCTTTAATATTATCTAAATTCTGATTCATTAAAGTAATATAATCAGTTTTTGTCTTTCTTTGTTCATCATTTAAAACTATTATTCTATTAGAATTAATAACTTCTAAATTATTAGGATAAGTATTAATTAAATTTTGAACATTATTAGTAGTTTTAATATCTTCATAACTAAATATTTTAGTTATATTGCCACTTTCTACTAGATCATTAATTTCTACTAAATCCTTTTCACTAGTGTCATCATTTAATATATATACTTTAACACCATATTTTTCTAAAAATTTATAATTATTATCAGTTGCAACAATAGTTTTATAAGGAGCACTTTCAACTGCTAGTCTAATATTAGCATCAAGTTCTGAAATATCAACTTTTAACTCTTCATAGTTTTCATCAATTTCTTCTTTTAAATAATTATTTTCTATATATTCTTTCAAACCAATTCTAACATTTTGACTCATCATCAACATAAATGAGGGATCTAACCAAACTTCATCCATTTCATAATCATTATCAAGAACATAAGAACTATCTATTATTTTTAAATCTTTATTATAATCTAGTAATTCAACTGCTAAACTTCTTTCTCTATCAACTAACCCTGTATAAATAAACAAATCTTTACTAGCAAAGTCCTTTTTTTGTTTATTAGTAAATTTATAATCATTAACATCGATACCATCAGGATAAATATTACTAACTTTAGCATGATCTCCATAAAGCCTTTCTATAATATATTCATTAGGATAATTAGTAGTAACTATCTCAATATCCTCCATATCATCACTTTTACAACCTGTAGTAGTAAATAAAATTGCCACACCTAGTAAAGCAATCTTACCTAATTTTTTAACACTTCTTTTCATTCTTTTTCTCCTCTCTAATAACTGGGTCATATCCATATCTCGCTCCAGGATGGCATCTTAAGATTCTTTTAAAACCCATAAAACATCCCTTTACCAAACCATATTCTTCTATCGCTTCGATAGTATAATTAGAACAAGTAGGATAAAAATGACAAGCCCCATGACTTGCTAACGGCATCTTTTGATAAAGACGAATTAAACTAATTAAGATTCTCTTCATATTTAACACCTAAAAATATTGTACTATAAAAATTGATGTTAAGCAATTATAAGTAAAAAATTACCCAAGTAAAAAGTGAGATATTAACATAAATATAAAACCTATACTAAAGAAGATAAAGGTATGTCTTATTTTTTTATAGCTTAAAGACTCTTTTAACAGTTCATAAATACTAATATGTATCATGATACCTGCTATCATAGCAAGTATTACACTCATAATAAAGTTATTAATAATATTAGATAGAAATAGATAAGCAAGTATCGCTCCTAATGGTTCTGATAAGCCTGATATTAAAGTATATAAAAAGGCTTTAAACCTAGATTTAGTACTAAAATAAATGGGAATAGCAATACTTATTCCTTCAGGAATATTATGAAAACTAATGGCTAAAGCTAAAGATAAGCCTAAACCTCTATTAGTAGAACTAGAAAGGAAAGTAGCAACTCCTTCAGGAATATTATGCATAATAATAGCAAGCATGGAAACAAGACCTAATCTATATAATTTTTTATTACTTATATTTTTATTATCATTATTTGGTAGAAATTTATCTATTAACATTGATGTAATTACACCAAGACAGATAAATTTTAAAAGAAATAAAAGAGCAGGGAAACCTTTAAATATAGAAGTTAAAAGGTTAAAAGACTCTGGTATTAAGTCAGTAAGTGATACACATATCATTACACCACTTGCAAAAGATAGTGATGCTAAGATGATGATTTTTTCATTCTTTAACTTAAAAAGTAGAGGAATAAAACCAATTAAAGTAGAAAGTCCTGCTAGAGTAGATAAAATAAATGCATAAGTAAAGTTAGACATAATATCACTGTTTCCTTTTCAGTAATAGATATGCTGAAAAAATTGATAATATTATAAAATGTATTAAAAAAACTAGTAATATTTGATATACTATATTAGTAAAAAAGAACTAAATTACCAAAATGAATTGATTTTATTAGAAAAATCAAAAAAATGTAATGAAAATGAGGATGATACTAAATGAATTATAATTTAGAATGCGAAAAAATATTAGATAATATTGATTTAAATAATAAACCAACATTATTATTACATGCTTGTTGTGCCCCATGCTCATCATCAGTCTTAGAGAAAATATCAGAATACTTTGATATAACAATTTTATTTTATAATCCTAATATTACTGATTATAAAGAATATCTTAAAAGACGTGAAGAGTTAGAAAAGTTTATTAAACTAGTAGGTTATGATATTAAATTATTAGATTGTAATTATGATAAAGAGAAGTTTTTAGATATATCTCGTGGTTTAGAAGACTTAAAAGAAGGAGATATTAGATGTTATAAATGCTATAACTTAAGATTAGAAGAGACTGCAAGAATCGCTAAAGAACATAACTTTGATTACTTTACAACAACTCTTTCTATAAGTCCTTATAAGAATAGTAAATGGTTAAATGAAATAGGGGAAGAGTTATCTAAAAAATATAACATTAATTATTTATATGCTGATTTTAAAAAGAAAAATGGTTATAAAAGAAGTATAGAATTATCTCATATATATAATTTATATCGTCAAGATTACTGTGGCTGTATTTATTCTAAAGTAGAACGTCTTAAACACCTTCAAGGTCAAAACTAGGTATAAATGATTCACTACAAGTACCACCTTCTTGCATATAAGCATTTTTTATACCTAAATCAAGTGCATAATTTATTACTTCATTATATTCATCTTCACTAACAGTTTTATTTAAAAAGGTATAGTCTTTGATATGATTAACTGGAGTATATTGATTCATAATACTGAGATAGATATTATCTTGGTATTTTTTGTATAAATAATTTATTATTTCCTTAGTATCATCACTTTTAGTAGGAAGTACTAAACATCTAACAATAATACCTTTAGTTATTAGACCATCATCATTGAATTTATTTTTACCAGTTTGTCTACACATTTCATCTAATGCTTTACTAGTTATTTCAAAATAGTTAGAACATTTTGATAAGTCTTTACCTAACTTATTATCAAAATACTTAAAGTCTGTTAAATAAATATCTATATAACCATCTAATAGTTTTAGTGTCTCTACATTTTCATAACCGCTAGTATTATAAACAATAGGAATAGATAATCCCTTACTTCTAGCTAGTTTAATCGCTTCTATAATACTAGGAACATAGTGAGTAGGAGTAACTAGATTAATGTTGTTAGCATGTTTTTCTTCTAATTCTAGCATCATTTCTGAAATTCTTTCTATAGATACTTCTTTTCCAAATCCATCAGTAGATATCTCTTTATTCTGACAATAACAACACTTTAAATTACAATTACTAAAAAAGATAGTACCACTACCATTAGTACCAGATATAGAAGGCTCTTCAAAATAGTGTAGGGCACTTCTTGCAACCTTAACTTTATCAGTCGCTTTACAATATCCTAAAGTTTTAGTTCTATCTATTAAACACTTTCTAGGACATAAATTACATTTTTTATATACATCTATCATAGTTACCTCTTTTCTTTTTATAGAACAAAATTTCTGTATCTTGTTCGATTGATTTACTATATTAGATATGCTATTATATCTACTAGGAATACCTAGTAGGGGTGTTTTACCTTTCTTTCGCTTTATTAAATAGGGGGTTAGAAAGGGGAAATGTCTATGAATAAGAAAGATTTCTTAATTTTATCATTGATAATAATTATAATACTCTTGATTATTTTTAGATAGAAAGACACCCTATTACAACATTGTAATTAGGGTGTTTACACTATCTTTTTAGAGGTAACACCCGAAACGCAAACTAGGTATTCCTCATTTTTATAATATGTAAATTTCTTTTACATATTCATAGTATCATAAATATATAATGATTTCAAGTATATTTGAAAATCTATATAACATAAGGTATAATGAATAAAGAAAGAAGGAAGGAAGTCTTATGAAATATTATTGTATAGGAATAAAAGGAAGCGGAATGAGCACTCTTGCTCAGATGTTATATGATATGGGTAATGAGGTATCAGGTTATGATGATGCGAAAGATTATAAATTTACACAAAAAGGATTAGAAGAAAGAGGTATAAAAATCTTTTATGATGGTAATCATAAAATAGATAAAGATACTGTTGTAACAGCATCTCGTGCTTTTAGTGATGAACATCCTGAAATTAAAAGAATAAAGGAGTTAGGTCTTACTTTTAAACCCTATAATGAAGTAGTAGGGGAGATAACTAAAGAATTTAACACTATTTCTGTTAGTGGTACGCATGGAAAGACTACCACAACATCTCTTTTAAAACATTTATTTACTAATACTACCTGCTGTAATTACTTTATAGGTGATGGAACAGGTCATATTGATATGAAAAACAAATTATTAGTAATAGAATCAGATGAATTTAATCGTCACTTTCTTGCCTATTATCCCACAACTGCTATCATTACTTGTATTGAACTTGAACATACAGAAATCTATAAAGATTTAGAAGATACTATAAAAACTTTTGAAAAGTTTGCAAATAAAGCTAGAAAGGTTATTGCAAATGGGGATGATGAAAATATTAGAAAGATTAACTTTAATAATGAAGTAATCTTTTATGGAGAAGATAAATCTAATGACTATATTATCAAAGATATAAAATTGGAGACTTCTGGTTCAAGTTTTGATTTATATAAAAAAGATGAGTTCATAGATACTTTTACAGTTCCTTTATATGGACATCATATGGTTATGAATACAGTAGGTGCGATAATTTGTGTTTTAGATGAAGGCGTTAGTAAAGAGAAAATAAAAGAGTTATTACCAAGTTTTAAAAATGCTGATCGTCGTTTTGCAGAGACTATTATTGGTAATACGATTATAGTAGATGACTATGCTCATCATCCAACTGAGATTAAAGTAACTCTTGAAGCGATTAGACAAAAGTATCCTGATAGAAAATTAACTGTTGTCTTTCGTCCTAATACTTATTCTAGAACTTCACACTTTAAAAATGAATTTGCAGAGGCTCTATCTATAGCCGATAAAGTTTATTTAACACCAATTAAATGTGATAGAGAAAATCCAAATGACTATCCTAAAATTAAATCAGAAGATATAATAGAACTTATACCAGGTAGTGAATTAATAGATGATAATACTGTTAACAAAGTAGTAAAAGATAAAGATGGAGTAGTTGCCTTTATGGGCTGTGCAACGGTATCTCATTTGATTGAAAATTTTACAAAAGCACTAGAAAATATTGAATAATTCAAAAGAACTGTGATATACTATAATTGTCTAAAGAAATTGATGCGGATGACTTAGTATAAAACCGACTAAAGAGACGATAAGGGAGTATTGATGATTGTCACGTTCGTGTTGAAGACCTTTCCACTGGTTAGGGATCCTAAGAACTGACTATATACACCCACCTGTACATAAGTATAGGTTTTATCGTAGATCCAAGACGTTTCTTTGGACTTTTTTATTGCATTTTTTTAGAAAATGGTGTACAATATAAGAACCTTTAAGGAGGGAGGATATAAATGTCTAAAGAAACATATGACTTTAACAATAATTTAAAAAAAGAAAACACTAAAGAAAAAACTTTGGATAAACAATTATTACAAAATGAAATCAAGTTACAAGTAGAAAGAGATTTACCTGCTATGGATTATGTTAAAACACTTGAATTAATAAGAGGTGTTGTTACTTGGTTACGTGATAAACATTATTCATTACCAGATGAATTTTACAGACATTATGATTTAGTATTAAGCGAAATAGAACCAGCGTTAGATGATTTAACCCTAGATTCATTAAGTTTAGTAATAGAACAGTACAAGGATATCGTAGAAATTGAGAGAGGACTTAAATTTAGTGAACATCACAAACTTAAAAATAATATAAATAGAAGACATGAACAGTTTCAAAAAGTAATAACAAGTCATAAATAAAAGGGGATGAAGTTATGCAAAAGGAAAAAGTTGATAGCAAAGAAGTTTTATTAAAACATATCGCTAAAATAGATGAGCATTTTAATAATAAAGAACCTATTCCTTATGAAGAAGCTCGCAATGTATTGTTATTAGTAGGTATGTTATCTAAGATAAAAGAGCAAGAAAGCGTATCTAAAGTTTCTAATTTAAAAGTTGGACATAATTGTTATCATACATTACAACGAAGTTATAGAATAATTTCTAAAGAAGCATCTTTTACTCTTAATAATATTACAGATAAGAATCTTGCAATTATTATAGGTCAGTTTGGTATATTAGCTAATTTAGAAGCTTATTTAAAAAAAGAAGATGATATTCCAATAAATATATTAATGGAAATGAATGAAAGAACAGTTAGAGGAATAGGAGAAAGTTCTAAAATATTTAAGAAAATAAATAATATGAGTAGGTAATTTTACTTACTTTTTATTATTTATAAATAAGGTGCTTGCATTACTTCTGCTTTTTGCTATATAATTTCAATAGATAATACTTGGGTAAATAGACGAATGATTAAATAGTATTAAAATTATAAATTGGTAAATAATAGTAGTAAGGAGTAAAAAAATGGAAAGAAAAAAATATATAATAATATCAGTAATAGTGATAAGTATAAGTATAATAGCATTAATAGGAACAAGTTATGCCTTGCTAACAATGAGTATAGAAGGAGAAAAAGAAATAAGTTTAACAGCAGGAATATTAAAAGTAGATTTTAGTGAAGGAAATAATATAAATTTAGAAAATGCTGCACCTATGTCAGATAATGAAGGATTAAAGACAACCCCATATACCTTTACAATAACAAATACAGGAAATATAGATGCTTACTACCATATATCATTAGAAGAAGATAGTAATAATACTTTATCTAATAATTATGTGAAGATGAAGCTTACTGGTACTAATGGATATGATAGTGGTATTATAAAAGTTAATAATTATGGAGAAGGAACATTTGAAATAAGAGGAGAAGATGTATTAGAACCAGAAGATAGTGTAACATATACATTATATATGTGGTTAGATGAAGAAGCAGATAATAGTGCACAGGGAAAAATATATCAAAGTAAGATAGTAGTAGAAAGTTTTGATAGAGAAAGTAATAGTCCAAATAGTCCAATGTTAGATGAAGGAATGATAGCAGTAACATATAATGGAACAAACTGGGTAAAAGCAGATAGAAAAAATGCTAATAATGATTGGTATAATTATGATGAATTGAAATGGGCCAATGCTGTAACAGTATCAGAATCAACAAGAGAAACATACCTTAATGCAAGTAATGGAACAGTAATAAATATGGATGATATAGAAACAATGTGGGTATGGATACCAAGATATAGTTATTCTATAGGTAGTGAAGATGGAACAAATTACTATGGAAAACAAGGAACATTTTTAGATACAACACCAACCCAAGCTTTACCAGGAGAGATAGATGTAAAGTTTATATCAGAAAATACTAAAGATAGAGGAAGTGCAAAGCATTTAGTAAGTGATGGAATAAGTGATGATGATTGGTATACTCCAGATGCCTTTACATTTGGTGATGAAGAATTAAGAGGAATATGGGTAGGAAAGTTTGAGACAAGTAGTAGTAATCCAAGCGCAAGTTATGGAGGAGGAAATACAACAGAGTTAGATGTAATGATAAAACCAAATGTAACAAGTTGGAGAATGATAAATATAAGTAATGCTTTTAATGTAAGTATAAAAATGAATGATAATGGAAATAGATATGGATTTAGTAGTAATGTAGATACTCATATGATGAAAAATAGTGAATGGACTATAGTTGCATATCTTTCTCAAAGCAAATATGGAAAGTTAGGCAATACTAATTTTAGTGGTGCAAATAAAGAAGTATATCAGAATAAGTCAGACAGTTATATAACAGGCTGTAGTTATGGAACTCCATCAAACACAAATACAGATTATGGATGTCAATATCAATACAATATAGCTTCAAATGGAACAGGAGCCTCAACCACTGGTAATATTTATGGAATATATGATATGGTAGGAGGCTCATGGGAGTATACAATGGCAAATTATAATGATGTAGTAGGAAGTAGTGGATTTAATAGTCCGTTGACCTTAGAAAGTAAATATTATAATAAATATACAAGCAATGTAGCAAGTGAATCATGTAATTTAGGAGTGTGCTATTCACATGCCTTAAGTGAAACAACAGGATGGTATAGTGATTATCAGACAATGGTAACACAAACGAACCCATGGTTGGTGCGCGGCGGTGGCTATTTTAATGGTATTGATGCAGGCGTTTTCTTCTTCAATAAGTCTGATCTTGCTGGTAATGCTAGTGGTGGCGTCTCGTTCCGCCTTGTAATGAGTCCTAGTTTATAAGTGTAAAAGATATAGTGTTTAAATTATATCTTTTTAATTTTTTTGTTGACATATGACAACTTGTCACATATAATGTTATAGTGACTGTTAGGAGGGAAGCATATGCCTAGTGATACATTCTTGAGATTAAATGATGAAAAGAAGAAAAAACTTATAGATGCTAGCTTTAAAGAGTTTTCTCTTTATAATTTTAATGATGTCTCTATTAATAGAATTATTAAAGAAGCTGGTATTTCTAGAGGAAGTTTCTATATGTATTTTGCAGATAAAAAAGACTTATATTTTTATCTTTTAGAACAACATTTAGAAATAATTATTAATAGTATGAGAGAAGATTTAATAAAAAATAAAGGTGATCTCTTTAAAATGTTTCAAGATAATATTGAAGAAGAGTATAATTCCTTTAAAAATAATAATATTAATTTCTTTAAAAAATCTTTAGAAAATGTCACTATTATGGAAGAGTCTAAGAAAACCTTTGGTTTTCGTGATAAGAGACTTCTTAAAGAACTTATTCCTAACATCAATTTAGAATTACTTAATGATAATGCTAAAAAGCATATTGAAGTAATTTTTGCCATTAATATGCACCTTTTAATGGTAACTTTAATGAAGTTGTTAAAAGAGGATAGTCTTGATGAAGAGATACTTAAAGACTATTATGAACAATTAGACATTTTAAAATATGGGTGCAGTCTAGAGAATATATAGGAGGAGTATGATTTATGTTAAAGATATTTAGATATTTAAAAGATAATATTTTATCAGTTATTCTAATTATTTTACTACTAATAGTTCAAGCGAATTGTGATTTAACTATACCAGAGTATACTTCTAATATTATTAATGTAGGAGTACAACAAGGTGGTATAGAAGAAGTTAATCCTGAAGTAGTTAGAAAATCTAAATTAGATGAGATTTTACTTTTTGTAAGTGATAAAGAAAAAGAAGAGATTTTATCTAATTATGAGTTAGTTACTGAAAAAAGTGATGAACATGACTATGATATCTTAAGTGAAGAGCCAGTTTATGTCATTAAAGATGAAGAAAAATCTAATAGTGACTTAGAGAAAGCTATTCTTGTAGATTATATGTTAACTAGTAAAGAGAAGGAAGCGGTTAACATTCAAAATGAGATTAAGAAAGATATGCCTAAAGCAATGCAAGATATGGCTATAATAGATATCATTAAAATGTTACCTAGTAATGAGCTTAATGATATGAGAAAACCTATTAATGAGCAGTTTTCTGCAATGCCAGATAGCATTATAAGTCAAAGTGCTGTTGCAGCGATTAAGCAAGAATATATTGAAGTAGGACTTAATACTGATGCTATTCAAACTAATTACATTATAATTACAGGACTTAAAATGTTAGGACTTTCTCTAATAAGTGTAACTGCAACAATTCTAACAGTACTAAACAGTGCTAGAGTTGGTTCTGGTCTATCTAAACGTGTTAGAAAGAAAGAATTTAAGAAAGTCTTAAACTTTGGTACAGCAGAGTATAAAGAAATAGGTATATCATCATTAATTACTAGAAGTACTAATGATATTCAACAAGTACAAATGTTGATTATTATGACATTAAGACTATTTATCTATGCTCCAATAGTTGCATTTGGTGCAGTTTCAAAAGTATTAGAGACAGCTCCATCAATGACTTATATTATTTGGTTAGGAATAGTTTGTGTATTAACATTAATATTTACTTTATTTGCCCTTACTATGCCTAAATTTAAGAAAGTACAAAAACTAATAGATAAATTAAACCAAGTAACAAGAGAAATTATTACAGGTATTCCAGTAATTAGAGCTTTCTCTAATCAAAAATACGAAGAAGAAAGATTCAGCGTTGCGAATACTAACTTAAAGAAAACAAACCTATTTGTTAATAGAGTAATGAACTTCATGTTACCAGGTATGATGTTTATTATGAATGGTATTGTAGTTCTAATTATTTGGATAGGTGCTCATAAAATTGATGAAGGCTTATTACAAGTTGGAGATATGTTAGCATTTATTCAGTACTCAATGCAAATAATTATGGCATTCTTAATGATATCAATGTTTTCTATTATGTTACCACGTGCTAATGTTTCTGCTAACCGTATCATGGAAGTGTTAGAAACAGATGTGGAGGTTAAAGATCCAGAAAGACCTAAAACCTTTAGTAAAAGAATTAAAGGCTTAGTAGAATTTAAAAATGTTAGTTTTAGATATCCTGATAGTGATGAAGATGTTATTACCGATGTAACATTTACAGCAAAACCTGGAACAACAACTGCCTTTATTGGTTCTACTGGTAGTGGTAAAAGTACCCTTATTAACTTAATACCAAGACTTTATGATGTTACTAAAGGAGAAATATTAGTTGATGGTATTAATGTTAAAGATGTAACACAGAAAGCTTTACATGATAAAATTGGTTATGTTCCTCAAAAAGGAGTATTATTCTCTGGAACAATAGAATCTAATATTAAATATAGTGATGAAGATATGTCTGATGAGAAGATGATAGAAGCAGCACGTATTGCCCAAGCAGAAGAGTTTATCCTTGCTAAAAAAGATGGCTATAAGAGTCCTATTAGTCAAGGTGGTACTAATGTATCAGGAGGGCAAAAACAAAGACTATCTATTGCAAGAGCAATCGCTAAAGATCCAGAAATTTACATATTCGATGATAGCTTCTCTGCCCTTGACTTTAAGACTGATTTTGAACTTCGTAAAGCTTTATATGAATATGCTAAAAACTCAACTATCTTTATCGTCGCTCAACGTATTAATACCATACTAAAAGCAGATCAAATAGTTGTACTTGATGAAGGTAAAGTAGTTGGTATTGGAACTCATCACGACTTAATCAAGAGTTGTTCAGTTTATCGTGAGATTGCTGAGAGTCAACTTTCAAAGGAGGAGTTAGAAAATGCCTAGAGGAGGAATGGGAGCAGTAAGTAAAGCTAAGGACTTTAAAGGAACTTTAAAGAAATTACTTAAATATTTAGGTACATATAAAGTAAGTTTAGCATTTGTTGTTATCTTTGCTATTAGTAGTGCTGTTTTCTCAATAATTGGACCTAAAATATCAGGACAAGCAACAACAGAAATATTTAATGGACTATTAGGTAAAGTAATGGGAACTACTAATGGAATTGATTTTTCTAAAGTAGGAGCTATTCTTTTAACTTTACTATCTCTATATATAGTCAGTGCTATTTTCTCTTACCTACAAGCTTTTATTATGAGTGGTGTAAACCAAAAAGTTACCTTTAATTTAAGGGAACAAATATCTCATAAAATGCATAAATTACCACTTTCTTATTTTGAAAGTAAAACAACAGGAGAAATATTATCAAGAGTAACAAATGATGTTGATACCTTATCACAGAGTTTAGATCAATCAATATCACATCTGTTAACTTCTATTACAACTTTAATTGGTGTAGTTATAATGATGTTAACAATAAGTCCTCTAATGACTTTAGTAACACTAGTAATAGTACCTATCGCTTTATTCATGATGAGTTTTATTATGAAACACTCTCAAAAATACTTTTTAAATCAACAAAAGTATTTAGGTGATATAAATGGTACTATAGAAGAAGCTTATTCTGGTCATACTGTTATTAAATTATTTAACGGAGAAGAAAAAACAATAGAAGACTTTAATAAAACTAATGAAAAATTATATAATTCAGCATGGAGAGCTCAATTCTTCTCTGGTATGATGCATCCAATTATGAACTTTATTGGTAATATTGGTTATGTCTTAATATCTATTTTAGGAGGATATTTAGTTATAAAGAATAAAATAGAAGTAGGTGATATCTTATCATTTACACAGTATATCAGAAACTTTATGAACCCACTTTCACAAATCGCTCAAATTGGTAATATGATTCAATCAATGGTAGCATCTGCAGAACGTGTCTTTGAATTTTTAGAAGAGGAAGAAGAAATACCTGAAGTTAAGAAAGTAACATATGACTTAGACAAAATGGGTAATACAGTTACTTTTGAAGATGTTAAGTTTGGTTATAATAAAAATAAAATTATTATCAATGACTTTAATGCTAAGATGCATAAAGGACAAAAGATTGCCATTGTTGGACCAACTGGAGCAGGTAAGACAACTATTGTAAAACTATTAATGAGATTCTATGATGTTAACTCTGGTTCTATTAAGATAGATGGAGTTGATATAAAAGATATGAAACGTGATGATTTAAGAAGTCTCTTTGGTATGGTTTTACAAGACACTTGGCTTTATAGTGATACTATTAAAGAAAATATCCGTTATGGTAATTTGAATGCTAACGATGAAGCCGTATATGATGCAGCGATAGCATCTCACGTTGATCACTTTATTAGAACAATGCCAGAAGGCTATGATATGATTCTAAATGAAGAAAGTGATAACGTATCAGCAGGTCAAAAACAATTACTAACAATTGCAAGAGTTATTCTTAAAGATCCAAAAATATTGATTTTGGATGAAGCGACAAGTAGTGTAGATACCAGAATGGAACAATTAATTCAAGAAGCGATGGATAACTTAATGGAAGGAAGAACAAGTTTTGTTATCGCCCATAGACTTTCTACTATTAAAAATGCTAACCTTATTTTAGTAATGAGAGATGGAGATATAGTAGAACAAGGAACTCATGATGAATTGCTTAAGAAAAATGGTTTCTATGCAGAACTTTATAATTCACAATTTGAAAGTGTTGCAGAATAGATGGTAAATTCCATCTATTTTTGTTTATCAGGCTATCAAAAAAGTTATTAACTCATTTGTTAGATTCTGTTAAAGATATGGAAATAGATATAAATTATCTAGCATCAATAAAGATATATGAAAAGTGAGACTTTTTAGAAGTAATCAACGATTATAAAAGAAATTGTAAAAGTGCTATCTATATGCTTTTTTTCTCTTTTACTTGAACTTATTTATAAAAAATGCTAAACTAATTTTAGTAATTGTAGTGAGGTGATAATATGGATGATAAAACAAGATTATTTAAACTAGTTAGTAATGACCAAGCAAAGGTTCATAAAACATTACTTGAAGTATACAATTCTCTAAAAGAAAGAGGATATAATCCAATTGATCAAATAGTTGGTTATTTAATCAGTGGTGATTTAGGGTATATTTCAAGTTATCAAGATGCTAGAAGCAAAATAAAAACAATAGATAGAAGTAAGATAGTTGAAGTCTTACTTACTAGTATGCTAAATAAATAATGAGATATTTAGGATTAGATTTAGGTACAAAAACTATTGGTCTTGCTATTAGTGATAAAACAGGTTTAATTGCATCATCTTATGAAGTCTTACGTCATGATAACAATCCAAATGACTGTTTAGATGAGTTAAAATCTATTGTAGAGTCTTTGAATGTTGAAGCTTTAGTGCTAGGATTACCTAAAAATATGAATAATACTTTAGGTGAAAGAGCCGAAGAAACTATAAAGTTTAAAAAAATACTAGAAGAACAATTAAAACTCCCTGTATATTTAGAAGATGAGAGACTAACTACTAAGAGTGCTGAATCACTATTAATTAAAGGGGATACCAGTAGAAAGAAACGAAAAAAAGTTATAGATAAAGTAGCTGCTACAATTATATTACAATCATTTTTAGATAGAAGGAGAAAATAACATGGATGGAAAAAATCAATTTAAATTAAGAGATGAATATGGTAAAGAAACAGTATATGATGTATTATTTACTTTTGATAATGAAGAAACTAATAAAAGTTATATTGTGTATACAGATAATAGTTTAGATGATAAAGGTAATGTTCAAGTTTATGCTAGTGTATATTACCCAGGAACTGAATCTACTAAACTAGATCCTATTGAAACTGATAAAGAATGGCAAGTAATTGAGAAAATACTTGAAACTATCCAAGAAGAAGTTAAAGCTCAAGCTGCAAATAATGATAATAGTGGAAGCACTGAAGGTAGTGCTGCTTAATAATATGAAGGGATTGGCAGTATGAAAAAAATGCGTGTACTAGCTTTAATACTTGGCTTTATAGGACTTTTATTAATTGGTTGTTTTATTTATTATCAATATAGTGTTAGTCCTATTGATAAAAGTAGTAAGGCAAATATTGAAGTAATAATACCAGAAGGAATGAGTACAGCTAATATAGCAAAAACACTTTATGATAAAGGATTAATAAGAAATGAGCTCTTTTTTAAAGTTTATTTAAAATTAAATAATGTAAGTAGTCTGAAAGCCTCAACATATCTTTTAACTAAAAGTATGAGTATGAAAGAGATTGTTGAAGAACTAGAAAAAGGTAATACTAATGACAATGTTATTAGATTAACTTTTAAAGAAGGTGAAAGTGTTAAAGACTATGCTAATATGATATCTAAAAATACAGATATTACTAGTGAAGAATTCCTTTCTACTATTAAAGATACTACACTATTAACAAACTTAATAAATGATTATTGGTTTTTAACAGATAGTATTTTAGATGAGAATATATATTATCCTTTAGAGGGATATCTTTTCCCAGATACATATGAATTTTCTAAAGATAACCTAGATAGTGAAACCATTATAAGAAAACTATTAGATGAGGAGGAAGAAAAACTAGCTCCTTATAAAGATACTTTAGAAAATAGTAATATACATAGTATTATGACTTTAGCAAGTATCGCTGAACTTGAAGGAGTAAAAGATGAAGATAGAAAAATGATTATAAGTGTTTTTAATAATAGATTAGCTAGAGGTATGAATCTAGGAAGTGATGTCACTACTTATTATGCCTTTGATGAAGAAATGAATTCTGATTTAACTAGTGAAATGTTTAATACTTATAATCCTTATAATACTAGAAGTAGTAAAATGGCAGGACGTCTACCTGTAGGACCAATAAGTAATCCATCTTTATCTAGTATAGATGCAGCGATTAATCCAAGTTCTAGTGATTATTTATATTTTGTAGCAGATAAAAACAGAAATGTTTACTTTACTAAAACTATCGCTGAACATGAAGAAAAAGTACAAGAATTAAAAGAAAATGGTGATTGGATATGGTAAATAATAACTATATACATATAAAACGAATAAAAGAATATGCCATAGAAAACAAGATTCCTATTATGCAAAATGAAGGTATAGATTTTTTAACAACATTTATTATTAAACATCAAATAAAAAATGTTTTAGAAATAGGTAGTGCTATAGGATATTCTGCTATTATGATGAGCCTTTGCAGTCCTGATTTAAAAGTCACAACAATAGAACGTGACGAAGAAAGATATTTAGAAGCAGTTAAAAATGTAAAAAAACTTAATTTAGAAAATCGTATCACCTTGATATTTAATGATGCTTTAAAAGTAAAAATAGAAGATAAATTTGATTTGATTTTCATCGATGCAGCGAAAGCTCAAAATATTAAATTCTTTGAACTTTTTGAAAAAAACTTAAAAGAAAGTGGTTATATAATTACTGATAATATGTATTTTCATGGCCTAGTTCATAAGAATGAAAAAGAAATAAAAAGTAGAAATGTAAGAGGAATAGTAAGGAAAATTAAAGACTATATAGCTTTTCTAAAAGATAATGACAATTATAATACAACAATTTATGATATTGGTGATGGAATAGCTGTTAGTGAGAAAAAGACAAAAGGAGGTAGTTAAGATGGTATATGTTTTAGCAACAGCAGATGCTTGTAGTGATTATGCTCTAGCTAACATTTTATCACTTACACAAACTGCATTTGATATTATTTGTATAGCAGTTCCAATAATATTAATTATTAGTTTAGTACTTACACTTATTAAAGTTATAACTGATCCTGATCAAAAACACTTTATTAGAAAGCTTATATCTCAAATAGCCGCTGCAATTATAATTTTCTTTTTACCAACTATAGTTAATTTAATTATGTCTTGGGTACCAGATGGAGGACTTAATATTAGCTCTTGTTGGCAAAAGGCAAGAGAAACTAAAGGTGAAATTGGAATAATATTGCCAGTAGATAATTTAGAAAGATAAAGAAGTATTTACCAAAAAGTATAGT
>CALVPN010000005.1 GCA_944351375.1 uncultured Bacilli bacterium
ACATTACCTATTTTCCACATAAAATCACCTAACACTTGCAAAATATAAACTTTTATGTTACTATGAATATGTAAAAGAAATTTACATAAACTATTAAGGGAACGTTCAACATTGCCTTGTTGAATGCCTACCCCAAAATATTATTGTAGGAAGACATTTAATTCATTAGATGAATTAAGTGTCATTTTTTTATTACTATTATCAATATGATAACTAGAGATAAAATGATAGAGATATGCCTAAGTACTTTTAATACAAAGATACGTTTATTCATATCTATCAAACCTCCTTTCAAGGAGGTAGACACTCAACTGTTGAAGTTCCCTTAAGCATATTATATACTAAAGACAATTTTGATACAAGCGTTTTTCACACAAAATAGATACTTATTTTGTTGTTATCTTTTAACAGATTTCTAATCTCTTCAAGTAACATAACTTACTCATCATTTTCTTCGCTTTCACTACAGCTACCTCCATCTTTTTCCACACTCTTGTGAATAACTGCCTTTATAATACAAAAAAAGAACTATTTTTCAAGTTCTTTTATTAGTTCAGCTTTATTCATCTTAGAGTATCCTTTAACTCCTTTTTCTTTAGCAAGTTCTTTTAACTTAGTTAAACTCATATTTTCGTAATTAGTCTCTTCTTCTTCTGAAGGCATCTCTTTATGTTCTACTAAGTAATCAATTTGTTCTTTAGTTAAAGTCTCATACTCTAATAATGTCTTAGCAAGTAAATCAAGTAAATCTCTATTTTCTTTAATTATTCTAGTCGCTTCATCATAACATTTATCAATAATCTTTCTCATTTCTTGATCTATTTCATGAGCCACTTCATTAGAGAAGTTACGAGTCTTAGCATAATCTCTACCTAAGAAAGCACTACCTTCTCTTTCTTCTAATTGCATAGGTCCTAAATCACTCATACCATATTCAGTAACCATAGCTCTTGCTATCTTAGTAGCTTTCTCAAAGTCATTTTGAGCACCAGTTGTAACTTCACCAAATACAACTTCTTCACTAACACGCCCTGCAAGTAAACCTGTAATTTCTTCAAGCAAATCAGTTTTTGTCTGACAAATCTTCTCTTCACTAGGAATCATCATATTATATCCACCAGCAGAACCACGTGGAATAATAGTAACCTTTTGAACATCATTAGCACCTTTTAACTTAATACCAATAACAGCATGTCCAGATTCATGATATGCAACTAATTTACGGTCATTCTCACTTCTTTTAGAACTAGTCTTAGCAGGTCCCATTAATACTCTATCACTTGCTTCATCAATCTCACTCATAGTAATAGCATCTTTATTACGTCTAACTGATAGAAGAGCAGCTTCATTAAGTAAGTTTTCAAGGTCTGCACCAGAATATCCTGGAGTTCTCTTAGCAAGAGCAGGAATATTAACACCAGGTGCTAACACTTTATTACGAGCATGAACTTTAAGTATTTCTTCACGTCCCTTAACATCAGGTAAATTAACAGTAACTTGTCTATCAAATCTACCTGGACGAAGTAATGCTGGATCTAAAACATCAGGTCTATTAGTAGCAGCAATAATAATAATACCTTCATTTTCACCAAATCCATCCATCTCAGTAAGTAATTGGTTTAATGTTTGTTCTCTCTCATCATGTCCTCCACCAATTCCAGTACCTCTTTGTCTACCTACAGCATCTATCTCATCTATAAAGATAAGACAAGGCGCAGTTCTTTTAGCTTGTTGGAACATATCACGAACACGACTAGCACCAACACCTACGAATAACTCAACAAAGTCAGAGCCACTAATATAATAGAAAGGAACATTCGCTTCTCCTGCAACTGCACGAGCAAGTAATGTTTTACCAGTTCCTGGAGGACCATATAAAAGTACTCCCTTAGGGATTCTAGCACCTAACTTTTGGAACTTCTTAGGATTCTTTAAGAAATCAATTAATTCCTTAACTTCTTCTTTCTCTTCATTAAGTCCTGCTACATCTTTAAATGTAACTTTATTCTTCTCACTAGATATCTTAGCTTTACTCTTTCCAAAGTCAAGAGAATTCTTACCTCCACCCATTTGTTTAGTTAAAAACCAAAAACAAATAAAGGCAAGTAAAGCAATAGGTAAAATATTAACTAAAACAAGTAATAATGTACTAGACTCTGGATCAGCAGTACTATTAAATTCAAAATCATCTACTTCACTAGCTTCTACTAACTTTTTCATTACTTGATCAGATAAAGGCACTCTAACAAAGAAAGTTTCATTTTCTTTATAATTATCCATTGTACCAGTAATCTCATAAATTTTCGCTCTATCACGAGGAGTAACAGTAATCTCCTTAACTTCTTTATCTTCCAAACTAGTCATAAACTCATTATAAGTTAAAACATTAACCTTTTGATTAGCAACACTAACAAAGTATATAACTCCAAGCATTACTAGAAGTAAAAAGACATATGGAAGTAAACCTTTTTTAACTACTTTTTTATTTACATTCACAAAAAATCTCTCCTTTTCTACTCATATCTCAGTATTATATCATAAAATTCATTATTAGTCTTATCAAATTTAGATTTTTTTAATCCTGGAACAAAAACAATATGTCCACGACTATCAACTACTATAGGCCATAGATCTCTATCTGTCAAAGGAATTTTACTATCAATAAAAATATCTTTAATTTTTTTATGCCCTCCTCCTTTAATAGTCATAACATCGCCTAGTTTTCTAGTTCTAACTATTAAAGGCAAAACAACCTCTTTACTAGATAATTTAATAATATTATTACTATTACCTTTAACAGAGTCTATTAATTCTAATTTATGCCCATTAGGAAGCATTACTTCTTTACTAACTTCTATTTCATAACTGCTAAGTAAAGAAGGATTTCTCTTAATAATTAAAGTATTATAACTCTTAATCACTTCAACATCATTAGGAAGATTAACTTTAGCATTACTTTTTTTACTATTAATAAGATTTTCTATTAAATCTAAATGTTTATCATTAATTAGTATCAAATCATCTTGATAAAAACTAGAAATAAATCTCTCTAAAATAATTCTTTTTAAAAACTTATTAATTTCTAAATACTTATCTATATATAGCTTATTATCTTTAACCACTCTATTAATCGCTTTATCAGCTTCCTCTTCTATAAACTCATCCGCTTCACTCAAAACATTACTAAACTTTAAGAATTTCTTATGTATATCTTTATCTTCACTCTTTAAGAAAGGAAGAACCTCCATACGATATCTATTTCTTGTATAGACATTACTAAAGTTACTCTTATCAACAGCATAGTTTATTTTATTCTTATGACAATACTCTAAAAGTTCATCTTTTGTTAAACATATAAAAGGTCTATAGATATAATAACCATCCATTAAAACTTTCTTTTTAAAGCCACCATATCCTTTTAAAGTAGAACCTCTAGCAATTCTCATAAGTATTGTTTCCATCAAGTCATCCCCATGATGAGCAGTTAATAGGTATTTAGCATTATACTTTTTAACTACTTCATCAAAGAATTGATATCTAATATTTCTAGCTTCATTATGAAAATTATCATCACCATATTTTTCTATTTTCATATATTCAAAAATAACATTATTCTCTTTACAAAACTCTTCTAAATCTTCTTTCTCTTTAGCACTTTCAACTCTCCTATCATGATTAACATGAGCACAGATTAAAACTATATCATGATTTTTTCTATATTCTAAAAGAGTCTTAAATAAAGCCATAGAATCAGGACCATAACTACATCCAAATACAACAGCATCTCTTGGTTTAATTATAATATCTTTATAAAGTTTTTCTACATCCATAAACATCCCTCAAATATATTATAACTCAAAACAGAAAAAAGAAAATACCTATTCATCCTCAGGTATTTTCAAAATATATTCTCCATCCTTAGAGTAAAAATATTTTTCCCTTGCATACCTTGCTACATAATCAGAATCTTGAAGCTTATTAACATCAGACTCTAACTCTTCCTCTTTATCTTTTAAAGAAGCAAGTTCTTTCTGCAATTCCCCTTTCTCTTTATATTTACTATATATTTCTGTCCAATACTTAAAAATAGTGAAAGTAGTAAAAATAATAATTGCAAAAGATAAGCAAAGTAAAAGAATAGGACCTATTTTTTTCTTTTTCTTATGCCTTTTAGCCATTAAAACAACACCTACTTTCCTAACATATATTATAATAATATAAAATAACTAATTCAATATCAACAAGTTCTGCTTGACAACTTTAGTCACTTTTTTTATCTATGTTAGTATCCTTAAAAACATTTCTAAATCTCTTACTAATATTAAAACAACTAAAAAAGCCTAAAATAATAGATAAATAAAAATATGGATGAATAATAGCATTATTTATTTTTTTCATAATAAGAAAATAAATTAACACTAAATCAAGAATAAAAATAATATTAAAAATAACTTTATATACTTTTCTTTTATTAAAGAGTAAATTATAGTTTAAATTATATAATAGAGATAATATACACCCATAAATAAAAGAAAAAATAATAGATATTATTTGTTCACTTAAAATCATTATCTAAATAATCTATTAAAGACACTAGATCCATCTTTTTCTTTCTTAGAATTATTTTCATCCATATAAGAAAATCCTTTTATCAAGCCCTTAATAGAAACATTACCTGCTAAAGTATCTAATTTAACCAGTTCTAAATCTTCTCCTTTTACTACTAAAAAGCCCATAACAGTTTCAAGTAAAAATTCTTCACTATCAAAGTTTTCTATTTTCTTAACTCCTGTAATAAGTAAATTTTTTCTTTCTGTAATAGTAATACTATGATTATAATTATTAATAATTGCTTCCTTGCTTTCCATATCATCACCTAGTAAATGATATGCTTTTTCTAAAAGAAATATGAAAAAAAGAAGAACTAATCTTCTTTAGTTTCTTCTTCATCTTTAATATTATTATAAGCTTCAATAATTTTATCTTGAAACATTGCTCTAACCTCTGGATTAATAGGATGAGCAATATCACGATATCCACCAGCTTGAGTCTTTCTACTAGGCATAGCAATAAATAGACCATTGTCACCATCAATAATTCTAATATCATGAACAGCAAAAGAATCATCAATTAAAACAGATGCAATACCTTTCATACGACTTCCTTCTTTTTCAATTTTTCGTACATTTACAGATGTAATTTTCATATGTATCCTCCTAACATTAAGTCTTTATAACTTAATTCTATACCACTTAATAAACTTTTGCAAGGACAATTTTCAAATAGTGTCAAAAGTTTACTAAATATAATAAACTATTTCATTATCTCTAAACTAGAAGTAATTAAATCACTATAAGAAAAAGACTTAATATTGTTATCATCTACCAGTTTAACCACAAATATAGAGTGATATGTCTCTATTATTTCTCCATCAAATTCCACTATTTGATTCCTACTACCATTAAATTTAAAATGAAGTATCTTCCCCTCTTTAGACTTAACTTCATCTCTTACTTTATCTACATTCATCTAGGATACCCCACATACATAACACCATTTGTAATAATACCACCCATTCCATCACTACCATAATGTGTCTTTGACAACACTGAAAGTAAATCAATTTCTTTATTCTTAGGGGATAATGCTACAGTACTAGCAATAATAGCAGGATCAAGAGCATGAATATTAATTCTTTTAGGACTAGAAGCAAAGTTAGCACCTGCTTTAATCAAATCTTCATAAAAAGACTGACAAGCTCCCGAAATAATAATAAGTTTATCTTGATTTCTTTCATACTCCCTAGCTTTAATAGTCGCTTTTACAAAATTATTTGAATTTTGATAACTAGATAACTCATTTTTATTCTTACTTTTCTTAAAAGAATCATGTCCGGTAATTACTAAAATATCTGGTTTATACTCCTTTAAACAAGAAGTAATCTCTCTTTCAAAATTATCTTCATCCAAATTAACACCATAAGCTTCAAGATGCATATCCTTATAAAAATCAATACATCTTTTTAAGTAATCCTTATCACCATCAATATGAAGTATTTTGCCAGGCAAATAAAAATATTCACTTCTATCTAAATTAAGCATATCTCTAATATTTTTAACATCATCTCTATCAGAACTATTATCATCTTTTATAGATGAAAGTTCTAAATCATCAAGATTACTATCAGCATAAAGCCTTACATCAATACCTTTAAGATAAGCGATATCGCCTTCTATATTAACTATTACAAATAATATATCGTTATCATAAGAATTTCTAGTTACATAATCTCCTACTTTAAAACCATTAAACATAAAATTCACCCAGTAAATTATATGTTAAAGAAAAATAATTATGTTAAGATAAAGCATTAGATATATCTACAAACACTTTATAAGATAAAGCCTCGGCTCTAACATTAAGATCATAACCATATTTTTTAAGAACTAAAGAAACTTTATCTAAATCATATTTTTTTAAATTATTTCTTAAAGTCTTTCTTTTATATTGAAAACTATCATGAACAAGTTTTAAGAAAAAATCCTTATCAATAAGTTTTTCTTTATCCTTTCTATTTGTAAAAGAAACAACCACACTATCAACATTAGGACGAGGATAAAATTGATTCCTATCTACAATAAATTCTTTCTTAATATTAAAATAATAGTTTAAAATAACCGTTAAAGCACTATATTCTTTTTTAGATACCCCACTACAAAACCTATCCCCAACTTCTTTTTGAACCATCATAACAATTTTTTCGAAAACTAAATCACTATCTATTAACTTAAACAAAATAGGTGTTGTAATATAATAAGGGACATTACTAATAAAATATAAATTACTATAACTATATTTCCTAACATCACTAACAATATCTGCCTTTAAAAAATCATTAAACAAAACATGAACATTATTATAATCTTTTATTTTATCAAAAAGTATATATTCCAAACTATTATCAACTTCATAAGCAAGAATATTACTATCTTTATATAATTCTGCCATAGGAACTGTTAGATTACCACTACCAGGACCAACTTCTATAATTAATGAATTAGGAGAAACTGTTGCAGTTAAAGCTATTTTCTTAATAATGTTTTTATTTTGTAAAAAATTTTGTCCATATTTCTTCTTAAATTTAAATTCACTCATAACGAATCTCCTTCCATTTATCTGTACAAATACAGGTATTACTTTTAATAATGATTATAATAGTACTAAAACAGAAAGTAAAGAAAAAGTCTAAGCTTCTTTTAGTTTCTTAGACTTTACATTATCTTTATCTTTCTCTCTAAACATTAACAATATATCAGCAATTAATAAGCCATATAACATAATCTTTATATATGCTATAAAATTATCAAAAAAGTTAAAATCTATTCCATAACCATATTTCTCGTTCAAAACCATATTAGTATCAAAAATAGCTCGTAAAGCAACACAAATAATTGTAGCAAAAGCCAAACAACATGTTAAATTGTAAAAAAGATTTTTAGTAACTCCCACCTGTTTAAAAGCCATATTTATAATAAATACAATTAATAAAAGAATAAAAGGAATAAACTCAGGTAAAACGCTCATAATATTCTTTTCTAATCTAACATTCATTCTAATCAAAATAAATAAAGTAAGACCAAATGCTGCAATTAAAAGAATAAACTTAAAGAAATATAATAATCCATTAAATATCTTTTTCATCTTAACCTCCTATAACAATACTTCTATACCAATTTGAAATTTCTACCATCAAGTCTAAAGAATTTTGATAATTATTCATAACACCAGAATAACTATCTTCTGTTAAATCAAAAAAGTTAGTTTTATTATTATCAGTACTAAAATAATAATGATCAGAATTTTCAATATTACTTTGAATATAATCAGTAGAACCTAACAATGTATCAAGATCAAGATCAACATATGGTTTTATAATATTAAAATTAGGTAAAGTCGCAACTGTGTCAGTATTAAACAATGACTTAATCTGCATTACTAAACAATCATTTAATATTTTATTTTTAAAATCTAGAGAAAAATTATAACTATCATTTATACCAACCTCACCAAGTTCAAAATATTTCATCATATCTTTACTTTCTAGAATTTCAAGACAATTTTGTAATTTTATTTGAACAGTATTAAGGCCATAAATATTAAGTGATCCATTATAGGTAGATTGATTATATACATTTATGTTATTTCTAATAGTCTCTAATTTTTCTTCTACTAATGCTTTATTGTTTTGATTATAAGCAGTCATATCAACTTTAGTATTAAGTTCTTGCATATGATAAAAGTTTATAAATAATAGAAAAAATGCAAGACCGAAAATAAGACCTGTAATAGTGTAAGCAAATGCATTAGCATAGTCTAGTAATATATTTTTCATAGTTCATCCTCCGTTTTTACATTAACATTAAAATGATAATATTTATTTTGCCAATTAGTATTAACAGCATCTTGAGATACATAAATACGTAATTGATAATTATTAGTTTTCTTTGAACCTATAGTTCTAGTATCTAAAACATTGTTTTTAATATCTTTTAAATTACCTTGTTTAATAACTTGCCCATCCAAAGATAATTGATACTTCAACTGAGATCTAGATAATAATTCCTTACTACTATAAGCTTCATCATCACTAATTATAGTATCTTCTAATAATACATTATATAACACATCACTACTACCATTATTTTTAACACTAAATTCATAAGGAGTAAGTAATTTAGCAGTCTCATCATCCAAAGGAATTAACCCATCTTCATCAATAGTATTGCTATCACTATCTAATTTAACTTCTACAGAACTATATTCCTTAACACCTTCACCAGCATAAAAGAATCTATACCAAAGCATTGAAGATGCAAAAATAAAGGCAAATAAAGCAATTCCAGCTAAAGTTAATAATACAAATTTTTTCATTTTCTAAAACGTCCTTTCTTTTCATCTTTTATCTTATTTTTAACTTTTTTATTATCAACTAACTTATCAGGTTTCTTATCACCAGATTTCAAAGTCTTAATTAATTTATAAATATCATAACCAATAATCATAACCGCTGGAACTATAATAATTGCAATCCATCCTAAAATAGAGCTAAGATAATATTGAATATATCCTATCTTAGGAATCCTAAATAAAACTCTACCATATATTTCATTAAAACTAATTCTAGAAGAATCAGGAGTATTATTATTATCACCTTTTGTTGTAAACAAATATTCTCCACTACTCGTCTTTTCTATATCAACAATTCTATGAGTAACAAGAACACCAGAATATCTATAATCAGTAGAATTAAACGTTATAATATCACCTTTTTTCAAATCTTCTGGATTATTAACTCTCATCGTAACAACTACATCTAAAACATTAATAGAAGGAACCATAGAAGGACTAACTATCGTATAAGCTGAAAACAAATCCTTTTTATTATTTCCATTTTTTAGATTATATTGTTTATCCACAAAGTTAACAACAATTACTAAGAAAACTATAATCATTATTAAACAAATTGAATACATTAAAACAGTTGCTATAAAATGCAGTACATTTTTAAGTTTAATCAACCAATCTTTATCAAACTTCTTCAAGTTATCACCCACTTAATATTCTTTAAATAAGAGAACTCAATACAAAAAGAAAACAATTATTTTTCTAAATCAATTTTCGCCTTTATAGACACTCTTATACCAAAACTTTTTTCTAAATCACCTAATATAGTATCATCTGCTACCCACATTCTTAAACGATAACTGATAATAGTATCTTTTTGTATAGTATCACTATCAAGCAACATAGCCCCTGCCATAGTACCTAAATCAGTGCTTTCTTTAAGAGGAGTAAAATGTTTAGGAGCCATTACTTCTTGATAATAGTCATTAACTTTCTTTTCTAAATATAACTTAACTTCATCATTATCAAGTGTAGAAGAAGCTTCTTTTTCAGCAGAAACCTCATAATTAGCACTTACATCACCTTCTAATGAAGCTTCTACAGTAAAATCAAAATATTGATCTTCACTAGTCAAAGTTTTACCAACTTCGTCTGCCATAGGATAAGCATTAGTGATATTAATACCATTAGTATCTTCAGTATAGTTTAAATATATATTACCTGTACTTATTGAATTAATACTTTTATTTTCTTTAGTATAAGTAAAAGCGGCCATAGAAATACCAATTACCATAATAATAAATATAAATAAACAGATAATAATAACAAACATTTTATTATTTGAATCTCTTTTTATAAGTTCATCATTGTAATTTTTATTATCCATAACAACACTCCCTCGCATCTTAAAATAATTGTATCACACTAACTTTTTTTGGTAAAGAAAAAAGTACAGATAAACTGTACTATAATCGTTAAACTGATACATTTCCATAAACATTTATACGCAATTTATAGGTTTGACTAATATTAGGAAGAACATAATCACTAGCTACCCACATTCTTAAGCGGTAATTACGAGCTTCTGTCTTATTAAAATTGCCATTATAAAGTACAAATTGCCCATCTGGAGCACCTTCTTTATTTAGAGAAGTAACTTGCAAATCGGATAATTTAGTAGGAGCAAGAACTTGAGTTTCATTTCCACTATTTATATTGGTTAAATAAACTTTTACTGCACTATCAGGTAAAGTACTACCATCATCCTTGACAGCTGTAATTACATAATTAATTATAACATTACCACCCATAGTAGCGCTTACTGTAAAGTCAAAATATTGATTCTCATCATTTAAACTTTTACCAACTTCATCTGTCATAGGTATTGCATCAGTTAAATTAATACCATTTGTATTCTCACTATAACTCATTGTAATAGTACCAGTTGTAACTCTATTTACTTTTTCGCCAGTTTTTGAATAAAAAATAGCAGCATAACTTACTCCAATTACAGCCAAAATTAAAATAATAATACCAAATATAATTAGTCCTGTTGATTTATAAGTACCAGTGTTTTCTTTTTTCATAACAAGCCTCCTATATTAATGAATATAACACATCTATTAAAGTTTAGCAAGAAAAGAAAAAAAGTGTTAAACACTTTTTATTGAGCAGCAGCTGCACCATATACATTTACTCTTAATTTATAAGTACCCGATGTAGTTAAAGTTGAATAATCATCTGCTACCCACATTCTTAATCGATATTTTTTTGAAGCTGTTGTGTTGAATGTTCCAGATGTTAGTTTATATTGATCATTTGGAGCACCTGAAACGTCACTGGCAGTTTTTCCTAAACCAGAAACTTTAGTTGGTGCTAAAACTTCAGCATCTCCACCAGAAGTTATATCAGTTAAATAAACTTTAACAGCTGTATCATCAAGGGTACTGTCAGGCTCTTTTGTAGCAGTTACTGCATAATTTATAGTAGTTGTACCAGTAATATTAGCACTTACTGTAAATTCAAAAACATTATTTTCTCCAGCTAAAGCCTTACCTTGTTCATCTGTCATAGGTAAAGCATCTTTTAAATTAATACCATTTGTATCTTCACTATAACTCATTGTAATAGTACCAGTTGTAATTGTATTAACTTTTTCTCCTGCTTTACTATAAGTAAATGCTGCAAATGATACTCCTACTACAGCTACAACTAGAATTGCTACTCCAAGCACTGATAATAATACTTGCTTAGAATTATTTTCTATCACTTTCTATCCTCCTTTTACAATAATAACTATACCACAAAAAGTATGCCTAAAGCAATTAATTTTCATTTCAAAAGAAAAAAGTGTCAGGGATTAGACACTTTTAATACTAACTACTTCTATTGAGCAGCAGCAGTACCATAAACATTTACTTTTAATTTAAATGTTTGAGCAGTACCAGTAACTTGATAATCATTTGCTACCCACATTCTTAAGCGATATTTATGTGAAGTTGTCGCATTAAATGTTCCGCTTGTAAGCTTGTACTCACCATCTTGAGCTCCTGAAACATCACTTGAAGTTTTTTGTAATTCACTAACTTTCTTTGGTGTTTCATAACCAGTAATAGGAGTATCGCCATCTGCATCCATATCAGTTAAATATACTTTAACCCCAGCATCAGGAATAGTACTATCAGCTTCTTTAGTAGCAGTAATTGCATAATTAATTGTAGTTGTACCAGTAATATTAGCACTTACTGTAAAATCAAAATATTGATTTGCATCAGCTAAAGCTTTACCAACTTCATCAGTCATTGGAAGAGCATTTGTTAAACTAATAGCATTTTCACCTTCAACATAATCCATTGAAATAGTACCTGTTGTGATTGTATTAACTTTTTCTCCTGTTTGACTATAACTAAATGCTGCAAATGATACTCCTACTACAGCTACAACTAAAATTGCTACTCCAAGCACTGATAATAATACTTGTTTAGAATTATTATCCTTCATCTTGTATCTAACCTCCTTATACAATAATAACTATACCATAAAAAGTATGTCTAAAGCAATTATTTTTCAAACAAAAGAAAAAAAGCGTCAGAGATTAGACACTTTTAATACTAACTACTTCTATTGAGCAGCAGCAGTACCATAAACATTAACTCTAAGTTTATAAGTTTGTGCTACACCAGAAACTTTATAATCATCTGCTACCCACATTCTTAAACGATAAGCTTGTGAACTTGTTGCAGAGAATGTGTCAGATGTTAGCTTGTATTGATCATCTGGTGCACCTGAAACATCACTTGAAGTTTTTTGTAATTCACTAACTTTCTTTGGTGTTTTATAACCAGTAATAGGAGTATCGCCATCTGCATCCATATCAGTTAAATATACTTTAACCCCAGTATCAGGAATAGTACTATCAGCTTCTTTAGTAGCAGTAATTGCATAATTAATTGTAGTTGTACCAGTAATATTAGCACTTACTGTAAAATCAAAATATTGATTTGCATCAGCTAAAGCTTTACCAACTTCATCAGTCATTGGAAGAGCATTTGTTAAACTAATAGCATTTTCACCTTCAACATAATCCATTGAAATAGTACCTGTTGTGATTGTATTAACTTTTTCTCCTGTTTGACTATAACTAAATGCTGCAAATGATACTCCTACTACAGCTACAACTAAAATTGCTACTCCAAGCACTGATAATAATACTTGTTTAGAATTATTATCTTTCATCGTGTATCTAACCTCCTTCTATATTAACTATAGCACAAATCTCATCCTAAAATCAATTTATTTTGAAAAAATAAAGCATCTTTACCGACGCTTTATTACCATCCATATCTAATAATTTCAAATTTTATATTATTACTAGTTGCAAATCCTTCTAAATTAGATTGACTTGTAAATAACAAATCCATATGATTGCCAGTAACCGCTCCACCTCTATCCATTACAATAGCAAGAATAGGCTCACTATAAATATTAATACCACTTATCCTAACAATACTACCACACGGAATAGATCTATCTGCAGCAACTACTCTTACCTTTCCATAAACTTGATCTTCAAAGTAAATGTTTCCATTTTTAAAGTTTTGACGTGGTGGGCAAGCACTATTACCAGAACATCCTGGACAATCAGGACCATAAGCTGTAAGTTTTCCCATAAAAGCTACAGGACTACTACTAGCAACACTAATTGCATCATAAAAATTATCATATAAAACAGGTTCTTTAACCTTCTCCATCTCTTTAATAGAATTATACTTATTAACAATATGAACTGCTTGCAAACTCTTTACACTATTAATATTAGAAGTCATTACTACAGTTTTATTATTACCAGATAATACAACAAAAGCTAAAGCAAAGACAATAACTACAAAACTAAAATATTTTAAAAACTTTATACTCATCTTTTTACCTCATTTTCTACTTAAGATAATACTAGCATTGTTATCTATTAAAGTCAAATAAACTTGAGGCATTTTTATTGGTAATTTCTGCTAATTCCTCTACACTAATATTTTTTATATCAGCAATAAACATAGCAATATACTCTAAATACTTAGAAGAATTAACTTTTCCTCTAAAGGGAACAGGAGTAAGATAAGGGCTATCAGTCTCAAGTACAATAGATTCTAAAGGAACTTCTTTAACTACATCTTTTAATTTAGAGTTTTTAAAAGTAACAACTCCCCCTATTCCTAGTAAAAATCCCATACTTATATAAATATTAGCAGTCTCTAAACTTCCACTAAAGCAATGAATTATTCCTTTTACTTTATATTTCTTTAAAATATTAATAGTATCCATAGTTGCATCTCTAGAATGTATCACAACAGGAAGATTAAAAGCATCAGCAATTTTTAATTGTTCTTCAAACAACCATATCTGCTTATCTTTATTTTCTTTAGTATAGTGATAATCAAGACCTATCTCCCCAATACCTATAATTTTTTTCTCACCTAATAAACTCTTTAAATAGTCTAAATCAGATTTAGTAATAGTATCAGCATACTCCGGATGATATCCTATCGTAACATAAATCATATCATACTTATCTTTTAAATCCATTACTTCTTCTATACTTTTCCTACTACAACCTGATACAACAATTTTTTCTACCAAAGCATCTTTATTCTCTTCTATAACTTTATCTATATCATTATAATCTTCAATACTTAAATGACAATGTGTATCTATATACATAAAAAATCACCACTTTCAAAAATATTATATCAAAAAAAGAAATCTTCTAGATAGTATTTTACTATTTACAAGATTTTTTCTTTCTTCGACATAAAAATAATCTTATTGAATAAAACGTTAATACAATTAAATAACCAATATCTAATATATTATGTCCTAAAATAACCATTACAACCAAAACTCCATAAAGTACTGCAAATGCTACCGACTCAATTTCTAACTTTCGTTTTTTAGTCATAAATTCCGCCCTTTCTTACGACTTCAAATACTACTTGTTACTTCATGCACTACCTCTTAACTATAACATAAAAAATAGGATAATTTTAAAAATCACCCTAATTATTTTTCAGTTTACACTAAAATTTTACAAATCATGCTCTTTTAAGAACTTATCTTTATCTATTCTTTGGAATAATACACTAGGAGTTCCTACTTCATATTTATTATCTTTTAGATAACAATTATCTTCTCTAGTATTATTAATCTGTCTTAAAATCTCTTTAGATGTAGAAGGTATTGCAAAAGATAAATTAATAGAACATACTCTAATAGATTCAAGTAAATTATATAAAACTGTCTCCAATCTATCTTTACTATCCTCATCTTTAGCAAGTATCCAAGGAGTAGTTTCATCAATATACTTATTACTAGCTCTTAATACTTCTAAAATTGAATTAATAGCATCAGATACTGCTAACTTATCCATCGCTTTATCTATATTACTACTTAAACTATTAATCCTATCAATAAATTCACTATCTATATCTTCATAACATTCTTTATTAGTAACAACTCCATCAAAATACTTATTGGCCATACTAATAGTACGTTGTACTAAATTACCTAAAGTATTAGCAAGATCACTATTTATTACATCTATAAGTAATTCATAAGTTAAATTACCATCATTAGCATAAGGAATTTCTTTAAGTAAGTAATATCTAACAGCATCTACACCAAATAACTCTACTAAATCATCTGCATAAATAACATTACCTTTACTCTTACTCATCTTATCATTATCAGTAAGTAACCAAGGATGACCAAATATTTTTTTAGGTAAAGGTAAATCTAAAGCCATTAATATAATAGGCCAGTAAATAGTATGAAAACGAAGTATATCTTTACCAATTAAATGTAAGTCAGCAGGCCAAAGTTTTTTAAACAAGTCACTACTACCATCAGGATCATATCCTATAAAAGTAATATAATTTGTTAAAGCATCAATCCATACATAAATAACATGCTTAGGATCAAATGTAACAGGAATACTCCATTTAAAAGTAGTTCTAGTAACACATAAATCTTGTAAACCAGGTTTTAAGAAGTTATTAATCATTTCATTCTTACGAGACTCTGGTTCTATAAAATCATCATGCTCTTCGATATATTTTAATAATCTATCTTGATATTTACTCATTTTAAAGAAATAAGCTTCTTCTTTTTGTTTTTGTACTTCCCTTCCACAATCAGGACATTTACCATCTACTAATTGACTATCAGTAAAGAAAGACTCACAAGGTGTACAATACCACCCTTCATATTCACCTTTATAAATATCTCCTTGTTCATATAACTTATTAAATATTTTTTGAACAATCTCTTCATGATGTTTATCAGTAGTTCTAACAAAATTATCATAACTAGTATCCATCAAATCCCAAATTCTTTTTATTTCATTTGCCACTGAATCAACGAATTCTTGAGGTTCAATTCCAGCATCATGAGCTTTTGTTTCTATTTTTAACCCATGTTCATCAGTACCAGTTTGAAAATAAACATCATAACCTTTACTTCTTTTATACCTTGCAATAGCATCTGCAAGTACTACTTCATATGTATTACCAATATGTGGTTTTCCTGATGTATAACTTATAGCAGTTGTAATATAATATTTTTCCATTAATATCTCCTCCTCAAATTAAAAAGATTTATTATAACGAAAGGACGAGCTAACCCGTGGTACCACCTTTCTTTACAATAAATCTTGTACACTTATTCTAATTAACGCTTAGCACGTTCATACTTACATATCAATATGAAAGTTCAGAAGCCATATCTTATATAATCATTGTTTCTTTTCCACCAACCAAGAACTCTCTATAACTAGATAGATATAAGACTCTTCATCACAACTTTTAATAACGATATTCTAACACAAGAGAAATTAATCTTCAAGATATTTTGATAGAAAATTAGCAATTATCTGAATTATATGTTCATCTTCTTCAGTAAAACTCTTACTATCTTCAATAACCATAAAAACTAAACCAATAGTCTCACTATCAGAAAGTATTGGACTAAGAATATATTTATACTCCACACCTTTATTTTTACTATCTACAATCTCTTCTACTAAACTAGTGCCTTTTACTAAACTCTCTGTTTGAAATAAATATTCTTCTAATCTTGAAGAAATATTAAATCCGTAAAACTCTTTTTTTAACTTACCAGTACCTGCTACTACTTTATCTCTATCAGTAACAAAAATACTTTTACTTATAGTCATATGAATAGTATCAAGCAAAGCCTGTGCCATTTCACTCAAATCTTCACTAGTAGAAAATTTTTTTAAACTAATAGTCTCTTTATCTACAAAAAACTCTAAAGTCTCACCGTCTCTAATCCTAAGAGACTTTCTAATATCTTTAGGAATAACTATTCTTCCCAAATCATCAACTCTTCTTACTACACCTGTTGTTTTCATATATGCTCCTTCCTTTACAGTAGTATTATTCCATTATCTGCCCAATTTTATACTATAAAAAAATAATGTATCTAATAATATTATATACGTAAGAAGTAGTTTTTTCCTTGGTAATTATTTCCAGTTAACTAAAGACACAAAAAATTCTCACTTAATCAAATAAATGAGAATTTTCCATCGTAAAAACAAATCTTTCTATCTGTTCTTTCAGGCTATTAAGAAGTATCGTATCTTTAACTAATATTTTCATATCAACAGTCTCTAATATTTGTTTAACATAAGTAGTTTGTAAAAACTTAGTAGCATCTTTCTTAAAAGTAGTATTATCATCTTTAACTATTAAATCTAAATTACTTATAATTTTTTCTTTAACAAGACTAGTAAGAATTTGTTTCTCTTCTTTTTTCGCTTCTTTATTAAACTTAACTAATTCTTTCTTTAAATTTTTAACTAAGTCCATTGGTTTATCATCATCAAACTTAGAATAGTTATCTTCTATTAATTTTATTCTTTTCTTAAAAATATTTCTTAATTTCTTCTTTATTTCTTCTTTATAACTAATTAAAACTTCATTAAATTTATCACTATTTAAAATTAAATTATTATGTTTAGCAATATTAAGAACCCTTTGTTTAACTGTATCCATCGCTTCAAGTGGTACTTCTATAACTCCATTAATAATATCATCTTCTATTAAAGAATTAGTATTATTAGTAGCAAGTTCTAATCCTGCTGTCATTAATATTTGTTTATGTTGCTTTAAAATATCCTCTTTAACCACAGTTTTCATAGCCTCCAATTCTACTAATAAGTATAAGAAGATAAAAGGTTTTAGTCAAGAGACAAAAGAAAAAGAGCCTAAGCTCTTATCTATAACTACTTTTTAAAAAGTAAAAGATTCAATCTCGTTATATCCCAATCTAAATTAATTCACCATACTAGATAACAATGCAACTAAATAATAGATAGGATGCTTCTCTAACTTAACAATATCTAAGACAATAGTTAAATCACTTTCTCTACTCTTAAATCTAAACATAGGTGTAATCTGATAAGCATTCATAAATAAATCTTCTGTATTTAACTTACTAGTAGATTCTCTATTAAAGTAAAGTTCAATAGTGTTTTTAGTCTCACTAACTTTAGTAACACCCACTTGTTTAACAAGTTTCTCAAACCACTCTTCATACATATAGATAATAATATCTTCATTAAGTTTACCAAATCTATCCTCTAAATCACTTCTAACTTCTTGAAGTTTTTCTTTACTATCTATCTCATTAATCATTCTATGAATCATAATCTTCAAGTCATCATCAGTTACATAATCATCACTAATATGAGTAGATACATTAAGTAATGTTTTATTAGATTCTTCCTCTTGTTCTTCTTCCACTACATTGCCTTTAAGACGTTCTACCTCTTCATTAAGCATCTTTAAATAAAGGTCAATACCAACACTATCAATAAAACCAGCTTGTTTACTACCTAAAATATCTCCTGCTCCTCTAATAGATAAGTCACGAGTTGCAATAGAAAAACCACTACCTAACTCAGTAAACTCTTTAATAACTTTTAAACGTTTTTCTGCAGTCTCAGTTAATACTTTATGCTCTTGATACATTAAGTAACAGTAAGCTATCTTATTACTACGACCAACTCTACCTCTAATCTGATATAACTGAGCAAGACCAAATCTATCAGCATCTAAAATAATTAACGTATTAACATTAGGAATATCAATACCTGTCTCTATTATAGTCGTACATACTAAAACATCTGCCTCATGATCAATAAATTGTTGCATTACATCTTCAATCTTAGTCTTATCCATCCTACCATGAGCATAAATAACTCTAGCACTAGGAACAAGATTCTCTATCTCCATTACTTCTTGTTCTATATTTTCTACATTATTAAATAATAGAAATACCTGTCCATCACGAGACATCTCTTTCATAATCGCTTCTTTAACAAGTTGTTTATTATAACAAATAACATAAGTCTGAATAGGATATCTATCACGTGGTGGTGTTTCTATCAAGGATAAACTTCTAATACCTGCAATAGACATTTGTAAAGTTCTTGGAATAGGTGTAGCCGTTAAAGTTAAAACATCTACTGTACTCTTATATTGTTTTAATTTTTCTTTATGTTTAACTCCAAATCTCTGCTCTTCATCAATAATTAATAATCCTAAATCTTTAGGTTTAATATCATCACTAAGAATTCTATGCGTACCAATAACAAAGTCTATTGTTCCTTCTCTTAACTCTTCAATGATTCTATTACGTTCTCTTGGACTAGTAAATCTATTTAAAAGACCAATATTAACAGGAAAGTCTTTAAATCTTTCAAGAGCATTCTTATAGTGTTGACTAGAAAGAATCGTTGTCGGACATAAAAGCAATACTTGTTTATTATCCATAATCGCTTTAAAGGCTGCCCTAAAAGCAACTTCTGTCTTACCAAAGCCAACATCACCTACTAATAATCTATCCATAGGAGAAACTTTCTCCATATCTTCTTTTATCTGTTTAGTAGCAAGTAACTGATCATTTGTTGCAACATAAGGGAAAGAATTTTCAAACTCTTTTTGTAAAAGATTATCATGAGAAAAAGCAAAACCCTTTTGTCTTTCTCTTTCCGCTTGTACTCTTAACAAGTCATTAGCCATATCTTGAACTTTACTCTTAACGCGTGCTTTTACTTTCTCCCACTCTTTACCACCAAGTTTATAAATAGTAGGACGAACACCCTCCTTACCAGTATATTTATAAAGCATATCAATCTTCTCAACAGGAATATAAAGCTTATCATTATCTTGATATAAAACCTCTATATAGTCTTTCAAAACACCAAGTTGTTCTAAAGTCTTTAACCCATTATAAATACCAATACCATTAATTTGATGAACAACATAGTCTCCAATCTCTAATTTATTTAAATCAGTTATCTTTGTATTATATTTAAACTTAGTCTTATATCTCTTAACCTTCTCATTATTTTTAAATAACTCTCTACCAGTCAAAAAGATATAATTTTTATACTGAAAACCACTATCTAATCCAAATGAAACTAAATTAAGCTTATTAGGATAAATTTCATCCATAGTTGTATCCATTATAGGTAAAGATATCTTACTTCTAAAACTATGTAACTGATAATCTTTTAAACAAACAATAACAGTATAATTAGCATATAACTTTTCTCTAATATATTTAGTAATACCTTCTATATCATCATTAAATAAAGGCAGTTCCTTACTATTAAAATTAATAACCTTTAAAGACTTATCTAAATTATCTACGGTTAAATAATGTAGAGCATTATTTTCATAGATATCATCAAAATCAAACATATAACTACCTTTAAAGTCTATGTCTTTCTCTTCCCTATACTCTAACATATCAGTACATATCTGTTTATAATTAATTAACATTGAACTCTTATCTTTATAAATAGTAATACGATTATCTAAATAACCACCAATATTAGTGACATCACCGTATTCACTTAAATATTTAGTACTTCTCTTTTCTTTATCTATAAAAGTATCATTAGAAAATATTTCTGTATAAGGATATATATCTACACTATTTATTTCACTCAAAGACTTCTGACTCTTACCATCAAAGTATCTAATAGAATCTATTGTATCGCCAAAAAACTCTAATCTTATAGGATTAGATTCACCTAATGGAAAAATATCTATAACAAACCCTCTAACACCAATTTCACCTGTCTTAGTAACTAAAGTAGTTCGCTCATACCCTATATTAGTAAGTTTTTCAACTAATTCTTTAGGACTAATCTCATCATTTACTTTTAAAGATAAAACACTCTTTAAATATTCTTTTTTTAATGGTAAATATCTTAAATATCCCATTAAATTAGTAATAACTATAGAAGGCTTATCACTACTTACTTCTTTTAATGTCTCAAGTCTAGTAACCATTAAATCAGGACTAATAGCCATCGCTTCACTAGTTAAAAAGTCATCCATTGGAAACAAATATACATTATCTACATAATTACTAATACTTCTATATAAACTATTAGATTCTACTAGATTAGAAGTAACTATTAAAATTTTTTTCTTACTATCATAAATTTTATTTACATAAACGGCAAAAAGCTCTTCAGTCATCCCTGTAAGAGCGATATCTTTATCATAAATTTTCTCAAAGAAGTTATCAAATACTTTCATAATTACCCCTTTCTATTATATTTACTCATCAAAGAGGTAAAGTCCATTCCAAAATAATCATCTAAAACATCAACTAAGGTATCAAACATTGTATCAATCTCATTTAATTCTTTCTTACTAAACTTAGATAAGACATAATTAATAACATCATCTTTATCATTAGAAATACCTATTCTAAGTCTTTTAAAGTTATCATTTCCAAGATGAGAGATAATACTCTTTAAGCCATTATGTCCTCCACTACTTCCATTCCTTCTTAATCTAAATTTACCTAAATCTAAATCAAGATCATCACTAATAACTAAAATATCTTCACTGTTTAGTTTATAAAAGTCAACAAAGGCTCTAACAGCAATACCAGAATTATTCATATAAGTCATTGGTTTAATAAAAATAACTTTCTCATTATTAATAGTAGTTTCTATATAGATAGCATTAAATTTTTCTTTAAATTTATCTGTAATATTTTTATATTGTAAATATCTATCTATTAACATAAATCCCATATTATGTCTAGTATTCTCATATTCTCTACCTTTATTACCAAGACCAACAACTAATTTCATAACCTTACCTCTTTTCTAAAATTATTTCCCTAACAAATTATTTATTTATTCTTATCAAGATATTCTTTATAGACAACAGACTTAGGAATACCTCTTTCTTTTGCCACTAACTTAATCGCTTCATTTTTAGTATTTCCATCATTTATATAAAAATCTACATGTTCTACAATACTCATACTATTAAAATCAAACTCTAAAACTGCACCTTCTACCACAATAACAAATTCTCCTTTAATAGGAAAATCAGTCTCTAATACTTCACTAATTTTACCTCTAATCGCTTGTTCATACTTTTTAGAGATTTCTCTAACTACACAAATCTTTCTATCACCAAATACTTCTTTTATATTATTTAATGTATCTATTAGTCTATGAGGTGCTTCATAAAAGATTAATGTATAAGGATGATTCCTTAAAGATTCTAATTCTTTAATCTGCTTATTTTTCTTAGCATTAAGGAACCCATAAAAAGTAAAAGGAGACGGAGCTAAAGCAGATATAGTTAAAGCTGGAACAAACGCAGTCGCTCCAGGTAAACTCACTATATTATAATTATGTGATGAAATGTAGAGGGCTATTCTATAACCTGGATCACTAATTAAAGGAGTCCCCTGATCAGTAACTAATCCTACATTTAAACCAGTATTTAAATAACCTAATACCTTATCTTTCATCTTATCTTCATTAAATTCATGACAACTTACTAACTTGTTTTTTATATTGTATTTACTAAGCAACTTAGAAGTTTCCCTAGTATCTTCACAAAGTATAACATCAACAAGTTCTAAAGTCTTTAAACCTCTAATAGTAATATCATCTAAATTACCAATAGGTGTAGGTATTAAATATAAACTAGGTTTATCCATTAACATCGCCTTCCTCTAAAATAATAGGTTTCAAAACCTTTAATCCATGTTCTTTACCACTTTTCCTAGCCTCTATCAAAACAAGCTTAGAAGTACTATCTAAATCATGATAAATAAACTGTATCTCTTTAATTGCCAACTTATTTTCTATTAAAGTATCTCTAACTTCAAAAAATCTATCAACACGACTTACTAAAAATAAACTTCCTCCATCTCTTAAATAAATCTTTGATAAACGTGCTACATCACTAATAGTCATATCACCTTCATGTCTTGCCATCTTCAAATATTCTTTATCACTAATAATAGATTCATTATCTAAAAGAAAATATGGTGGATTACATACTATAATATCAATAGAATTAATTGCAAAGTATTTATCAATATTTTTTATATCATCGTTAACAACTTTAATCTTATCTTCTAAATTATTATCTTTTATAGACATACTAGAAAGTTTACAAGCAATACTATCTTTTTCTATTCCTACCATTTCTATATCAGTCCTAGTAGATAAAAGTAAAGGAATAGATAAAAGTCCACTTCCAAACTCTACCAATAACTTATCTTTACTTTTAATCTTTATAAAGTTAGCAAGAGCAAGATTATCAGTAGTAATCTTAAAGTAATTATCATCATAGTATAATATCAAGTTCTTACCATTATGTGAAAATTCCATTTTTTTATTCATTAACACTAAACTCAAGTACTCCTTTATCTTTAAATTCTGCCTTATATGTTCTCTTAAAAACATCAACTTCTGTAACTTTACCTAACCCGTCATTTGTCTCAACTAAACTTCCAATACTAGGTAAACCTTTCTTTAACTCAGTATAAACTTCATCTTCATAGTTCAAACAACATAAAAGTCTACCACAACTTCCATTTATCTTCGTTGGATTTAAAGCTAAAAACTGATTCTTTGCCATATTAATAGAAACACTAGCAAAATCAGTTAAGAAAGTACTACAACAAAGGAATAAACCACAAGGACCAAGTCCTCCTACTTTCTTTGCTCTATCTCTAACACCAATCTGTCTAAGCTCTATTCTTGTCTTATATCTTTGTGCTAATACTTTAGCAAGTTCCCTAAAATCAACCCTAGCATCTGCCGTATAACAAAGAAATAATTGTTTTCTATCAAAAGTATAGAAAGAAGAAATAAAATGCATATCTAAATCAAGCTCTAAAGATTTTTCTTGAGCAAGAGTTAAAGCCTCTATACTATCTTTCTTATTTTTATTATGTTGTTCCCTATCTCTTTTAGTAGCAACTCTAACAAAACTAGTAGTAACATCAACATCATCTTTATCTTCTATACTTACTATAGATGCAATCTTTAACAAATCATCATTCTTAACAATAATCTCCCATCCTACTTTAAAAAAAGTATTCTCTGGATATTTTACATAATCATAATCATTAAATAACTCATCTATATAAGAAATCTTTAATAACTTCATCCTACACCTCCATCAAAGAAAGTAATAAATCATCAATCCACAACTTCATATTAACATTATACTTCAACTTCTTCAATTTTTCATCTAATATAGAAACAATATTAATTACTTCCTCTAAATTAATAGCATTATCTTCTTTATTTAATAAGCTCTTATAATATTTAAGTACATCTCTAATAAAATCAGTAGATAAACTCTTATCTTTAAAGAAATTATTACTATAATAATTAAATTTAAGTAACAAATCATCACTTTTTCTTTTATTTATATCATCTATAAAAGAAAGCACTTCTTCACTAAAGTTATCATCATTACTTTCTTCATATTGAAGCCTCATAATCTGACATCTAGACCTAATAGTATCTAAAACATTATACTGATTACTAGTAACAAAAATAGCCACTACATCATCACTTGGTTCTTCAAGAAACTTAAGTATTGTATTAGAAGCACTAACATTCATCTTATCACATTCAAACACAACATATACTTTTCTTGTATTGTATAAAGATTTACTAGAAAACTCATCTCTAATAAAAAGTAACTGCTCTTTCTTTATTTGATTATTAACAGGATTAACTTCTATATAATCAGGAAATTCATTATTCTCTATCAAATGAAATAACTTATCTTTAGAAATAGTAACATCATGATTTTTATAAGAATCCTCATATATTCTCTCTACTAAAAAAAGAATATATTTCTTTACAATATCTATACTATTATTATTAGTTTCTATTAAATATGCATGCGACAAAAAGCCCTTATCAAGAGCTTTCATTATCTGATTATAAAACATAGGTTGTAAAGACTTCACTTCTAAATCCATTACTACATCCTTTCTTAAAACATTAATACTTTTAATAAAACTAAAACAAAAAGCATAGGAAAACCAAGTATACTAACAGATCCTACTGTAAAAACATTAATAGGAATAACTAAATTAAATCTAGTTGCAATTAGATTATAACCATATAGTATAAATGTACTAATTATTATTTTCTGTAAAATACGCCATACTTTCTTCATAACTTGCTTCATAGTCTTCACCTAATAAAGCATATGAAAAAGTATTTAATATTATGAAAGTTCTTTTCTATCTTCTAAGGCTCTTTCTAAAGTAAGAGTATCAATATATTCCATATCAGCACCTATTGGAACACCACTAGCAAGTCTAGTAACAACAATATTCATTCCTTCTAATATTTTTTTAATATATAAAGAGGTTATCTCTCCTTCAACACTAGGTTTCAAGGCAAGTATTACTTCTTTAATATTTTCATTCTTTACTCTATCTAATAATTTATCAAGTCCTATATCTTCAGGATTAATATCATCAAGTGGAGAAATAAGTCCGTTAATAACATGATATAACCCTTTATAAGTACCTAACTTTTCAAATAGAAATACTATTTTAGAATCTTCTACTACTAAAATAGTCCCTTTCTCTCTTAAATCAGACTCGCAAATTGTACATTTATCTTTATCAGTAAGAGTATTACAAATCTTACAATGATGAATATTATTTTTAACATCTTCTAAATTTTCTTGTAATAATTTAAACTTATCTTCATCAAAAGAAAGAACAGAAAAAGCCATCCGCTCTGCTGTCTTTTCCCCAATTCCTGGAAAGTTTTCAAAACTCTCTATTAAATTTTTTAAACTATCAGGATACATTAAAATAACCCAGGTATAGAACTAAAACGTCCCATCTTCTCTTCTGTTACTTTATCTACTTGTTTCATCACATCATTAGTTGCAATTACAATCATATCTTGAAGCATTTCTAAATCATCACTAGAAAAATCAGAATCATTTTCTATTTTAACTTCTAGAACTTCTTTCTTACCATTAATTTTAACTGTTACTAGTCCATTAGTACTAGAAAATTCCATCTTATCAATTTCATCTTTAACTTTCATCATATCACTTTGTAATTTTTGAGCTTGTTTCATCATCGCTTGTATATTCATATTATTCCTTCTTTCTATTTAACTTCTACTAAATCTCCAAACATCTCAATAGTTTGATTTATTAAATCATCAGATTCATTATTTATTTTAACATCTTCTTCCAAACTATTCAATATAGGTTCTTCTTGATATTCAAATTGTTTTCCCTGCTTATGAAGATTAATGTATTCTTGTTTTAACTCATTCCATTTTGTAGTAGTAATAAAAGCAATTTTTTTAAGTGAGCCTGTCTTTTCATTATAAAAATCATTTAACTTATTAAAATGATTACTAAGCTTATCTACCATTCCTTCATAATCATAACTAATAATAATATTTTTAGGACTAGATGCTCTTACCTTACCATCTAAAAGTTCACAAGCAAGATATCCATTATTAGGGTCAAAAGTATAATCATTAAGTTTATCAAGATTAACTGTTTCTTTATTTAATTCATCTTTCACTGCTTCTATCATTGTATTTTTACTTCTTATTAACATTAACTCTTCATATTTTTTTATTTGTTCATTTGTTTTTTGCACAATTTCTGTTGATAAAGTTTTTACCTCAGTTTGTTTTTCCACTGCCTCTGTGGAAATAGTTTTTTCTTCTTTCTTAGGTCTTATATATACTTCTTCAGTTACTTTAGGTTGAGACTGTACATCTTCATTTGGTACAGTTTTAGGATTTTTATGTTCATTTATATAATGTAATAAAAATATTTCTATAGATAATCTAACATCATCTGCTTTCTTTAACTCAACTAAATGTTCATTCAAAAGATTTAAGAAATTAACAAGTTCAGACTCTTCGAAAATAAGTTCGTCACCATTTATATAATGATTAAACAACTCATCTTTAATAAGTATCATTAACTGTTTAACAACTTGCACCAAGTTTTTCCCATCTCTATAATACTTTTCTATAAGAGAAAGAACTTCACTTACATCGAAAGAAAATATTAATTTTTCTAGTTTCTTTAATTCTTCTTCATTAACTTCTCCATTTATCTCATAAAAGTCATCCAAAGTAATCTCATCGGTACAGTAAGCTCTTAATTTATCAAGAAGTCCTATCGCATCACGAAGTCCACCATCAGAAGCTTGAGCAATTTTTTCAAGAACCTTCTCATCAACTTTAATATTCTCATCATTAACTATTTCCTTAAGTCTTTTAACAATATCATCATTACTAATCTTCTTAAAAGAATACCACTGACACCTAGAAATAATGGTAGCAGGTATTTTTTGAGGATCTGTAGTAGCTAATATAAAGATTACATGTTCTGGTGGTTCCTCAATAGTTTTCAACAAAGCATTAAAAGCACCAATAGATAACATATGTACTTCATCTATAATATAAACTTTATATTTAAGTTCACTTGGTAAAATACCAACTTTACTACGAAGTTCTCTTATTTCATCTACACCATTATTAGAAGCAGCATCTATTTCAATAATATCCATGCATTCTTTTAAAAATGAATATAGACAGTTTTTACATTTTCCACAGGCTACACCATCAACAGGTTCTGAACAATTAACTGATCTTGCAAAGATTTTAGCAATAGTAGTTTTACCTGTTCCTCTAGGGCCAGAAAATAAATAAGCATGATTAATATGATTATAATTAATAGCATTTTTCAAAGTATTAACTACAACATTTTGTCCCACTACATCATCAAAAACAGCAGGTCTATATTTACGATATAAAGCTTGATACACATACCTCACCTCACTAAACACAATTAGTATAACAGACAAAGCAAAAAAAGAACATATAAAACATATGTTTAATGTCTTCTTTTCCTAAAAAAATCACTAAGAATCATAGTATCTTCTTCATTAAATTTAGAAATATCAAGTTTTACTTTTTCCACAGGTGAATTTGCATCATGCAACTTAAGAATTTCATTAACAATTTTTGAAGTAGAAACATCATTATTGTCTAGCAAATAAACAACTCTATTTATTCTACTTTGTTTAATAGCACTGGCACACATTGGACAAGGTTCAAGCGTAACATAAATAGTAGTTCCAATTAATCTCCAATTATCTAGTTTTCCACAAGCCAACTTAATAGTCGATAGTTCAGCATGTTCTAAAGAACATTTATTTTTTTCCTTCATATTATATGCTTTAGCAATCACATTATCGCCTTTCACTATTACAGCACCTACAGGAACTTCACCTTCATCATAAGCTTTTTTTGCTTCTTCTAAAGCCAATAGCATATATTCATAATCATTCATAGAAACCTCCATTATTGTATAAAAAAAGTGCACATAAATTAGATTTGTTAAGGCTGCTATGTCTCCATCCTGACCTGTTTCCAAACTAATTTATTGCACGGTAACAGTATACAAAAAAAAGAAGATAAATTCAAGACTTTTATTTACCTTTAATAAACTATTTCCACAGAAATTATTTCCCGGGAAATAATTTCTGTACTTCTTTATACAAAATCAAATACTTCCTTTATATGTTTCACGTGAAACATTAAGTATTATTGCAATATATAAGTTTAAGTTAGTAACTACTTCTTTACAAATTATTTCCCGGGAAATAATTCCAGTACTTCTCTATATAAAATTAAACACTTTCTTCATTATGTTCCACGTGAAACATTAAGCACTATCACAATATATAGGTTTAAATCAATAATACTTCTTTACAAATTATTTCCCGGGAAATAATTTTAGCACTTCTC
>CALVPN010000006.1 GCA_944351375.1 uncultured Bacilli bacterium
ATGGGAAAAATATCAGATGAGATTATTAATATATATTATGGCTATCTTCCAAGAGAAAAAGGGGAAGAGTATGCTAATGAAGCTTTTAATAAAAATGTGGAAAACTTGTTAAAAGAAGGAGGAACATTATATCCTAATACTAGAGAAACTATTATAAATTTAAGAAAAAAATATAAATTATATATTGTTAGTAATTGTGTTAAAGGCTATATAGAATCTTTTTTAAATACAAGTGGACTTAAAGATTATTTTGATGATTATGAAAGTTATGGTAACACTCTTCTTAGTAAAGGAGAAAATATTAAGCTTGTTATAGAACGTAATAACTTGAAAAATCCTATATATGTTGGAGATACAAATGGTGATATGGAAGGAGCAAGAATAGCAGGTATTCCTTTTGTATATGCTTCATATGGTTTTGGTGATGTGGAAAGCTTTGATTATAAAATTGATGATATTAGTGAATTGTTAAATATATAAATTTTAATAGGTATACCCTTAAGATTAGAAAGAAATATCTAATTATGGCGAATTCGCCATAATTAGATATAAAGTAAATTTGAATAGGTACAAAAATACAATAAATAATTGTGTAAAAGTAAGGAGGTAATTTTATGAAGTGTGGAGTTGTATCAATAATGGGAAGACCTAATGTAGGTAAGAGTACATTATTAAATGCAATACTTAATATGAAACTTGCTATTACAACTGATAAAGCAGGTACTACGAGAAATATTATACAAGGAATTTATCAAGATGATGAGGCTCAGATTGTCTTTATAGATACTCCAGGCATTCATAAACCTATGAATAAACTTGGTAGTGTTTTAAATAAAAAAGCTTATCAGAATATAGATAATGCTGATATTATCCTTTTGTTAATAGATGTAAACAGTGGTATTGGTAAGGGAGATAGGTTTGTTTTAAATAAAATTAAAGAAAAAAACAATGCTAAAGTCTTCTTGATTTTAAATAAAATTGATAAAGTAGGTAGTGAGAAATTACTTAAAGTAATAGATGAAGCGAAAGAATTGTATGACTTTGATGAGATTATTCCTATATCTGCTTTAAAGAAGAAAGCAATAGATGATTTAATTAAAACATTAAAAAAATATCTGCCACTAGATGAAGCGATATTTGATAATGATGAACTTACTAATGTTTCTACTAAATTTATTATGGGTGAGTTTGTTAGGGAAAAAATAATGATGTTAACTAAACAAGAGATTCCTCATAGTGTTACTTGTTATGTGGAAAACTTTGAAGAATATGATGATTTAGTACATATACAAGTCTTAATAGTAGTTGATAAAGAGAGTTTAAAGAAAATTATTATTGGTAAGAATGGTAATATGTTAAAACGTATTGGTATCCTTGCTCGTAATGATATGGAAGATTTTTTAGGTAAGAAAGTATTTTTAGAAACTCATGTTAAAGTAATAGAAAATTGGCGTGATAAAGAGAAATATTTAATAGAACTAGGAATTGATAGTAAAGATGAATAAAAAAATTACTTATTAATCATTATATTAATAGGTGATAATATGAATAATTATGAAATAGTTTGGAATTTATTTAAGAAAACTGGAGATATTAGATATTTTCTTTTAGCAAAGTCTATAAAGGAAAGTGAAAATAATGAAGATAGTGGACGTGAAGGGACTAGTTCTGAACGAGACTAATTATAGTGATTCTAGTAAAATATTAAATGTTTTGACTAGCGAGTATGGTCTTATAGGTATTATTTCTAAAGGATGTCGTAATTTAAAGAGTAAACTTAGAGGTAGTTCTAGAAAATTAGTATATGGTACATTTCATTTCTATTATAAAGAGAATGGTTTATCTACCTTAATTAGTATTGATGTTATTAATGATTATCCTAAGACTATTATGAATTTAGAGAGAGTTGTATATGCATCATACCTTTTAGATCTTACAAGACAAGTAGTTAAACAATCTAAAGATAAAGCTATACTGCCTTTGTTAATCAGTGCTTTAGAAAAAATAGAGAATGGTTTAAGTCCTGCAGTTGTTACTAATATATTAGAACTTAAATATTTAGACTTTTTAGGTGTTAGTCCAGTAGTTACAGGTTGTGCAGTCTGTGGGAAAACTACTAATATAGTTAGTTTAAGTCCTGTCTCTGGTGGTTTTATTTGTAAAGACTGTTATCAAAATGAAGGATATTATAGTGATAAAGCTATTAAACTTTTACAGATGTATTATTATGTTGATTTAGAGAAAATTACGAAAATAGATGTTAATCCTAAAGTTAATGAAGAAATAAATAAATTTTTAGAAGATTATTATGATAGATATACAGGAATTTATTTAAATAGTAAAAAAATGTTAAAGAATGTGATAAAATTAAAGTAAGATAGGTAGTGGTTTGATGAAGAAAAAATTAATAATTCTTTTAAGTTTATTTGTTATTTTAACTATTTGTGTTTTGTTAGATGTAACAGGGGTAATAGATTATAATGTTTATAATCTACTATCTACTAACAGAATAGATTTTTTAACAACCTGTGCTAATGTAGTTACATCTTTTGCCTCTAGTCAAGCGATAATTATTATTACACTTGTACTTATATTTTTACTTAATACTAATCATCAAAGACTATTTGTTATAATTAATACCTTAATTAGTGCAGGTATTATTATATTAAGTAAGAATATATTTTTAAGAGAAAGGCCTTTAATTGGAAGTGAACTTCTTTCTAGTTATAGTTTTCCTAGTGGGCATAGTTTGATTGCTACTACTTATTATGGATTCTTAATATATTTGCTTAGAAGAAGTAAATGTAAGGAAGAATATAAGGTAATAGGAACAACATTTTTAACTACATTAATTGTTTTAATTTGTTTAAGTAGGTTAATACTTAATGTTCACTATGTTACTGATGTAGTTGGAGGAGTTATTTTAGGACTTATAATTCTTTTAGTATTAATTTACTTTTTTGATGCGACATTTAAACCTAAAGAAAAGGAGAAACCTTTATTAAAGACTTTATCTTATGGCTTTAATGGAATACTTTATACTTTAAAACATGAAAGAAATATGGTGATTCATTTTCTTGTTATGATATTAGTAATAATAGCAGGGATAGTCTTTAACATTACTTTTGTAGAATGGGGAGTATGTTTTGTCCTTTTTGCATTAGTTCTTTCTTTAGAACTTATGAATACAGCTTTGGAAAATGTCGTTGATCTTGTAACTGAAGAGAAAAAAGCAAAGGCAAAAGTTGCTAAAGATGCAGCAGCTGGTGCTGTTTTAGTCGCTGTGCTTTTTGCAGTTATTATAGGTATATCAATATTTTTACCTAGACTTTTAAATCTATAGTGTATATAATAATTATCAAATGAGGTGAATTATATGAATGTAGGAATTATGTGTGGAAGTAGTGATATGGCAAGTTTAGAGTCTCGTGATAGTAATTCAGAGGCAGTATATTCTATAGCAAATAAAGGTTATACTTTTGTTATGGGAGCAGGAGAGAGTGGCTCTATGAGAGATGCCAAAGAAATTATAAGAGAAAATGGCAATATACTTATAACAGTAGGAAATAGCCTTGAGCTTGGTAGAACTATTGCAGATATTAAAGTGGAAGTTAGTTCTACTTTTGAAAGAGCTGAACGTATTTATGAGAATAGTGACGTTATTATTTTCTTAGATGGTGGAACAGGTACTCTTTCTGAGTTTTATTCTTTCTTGAATAATAAGGTAGAGACTGATGATAAAAAGAAAGAATTAGTAGTTGTTAATATAGATGGTGTATATGATAAAGTAATAGATGATTTAAAAAGAAGATATAAAGAAGGACTTGCTAGTAATGTTTTAAAAGCTTTTAAAGAAGTTAGGAGCCCTGAAGAATTGGAAGCTTACTTAGGAGAAGTAGAGAAAAAACTTAATAGTAGTGAACAAGAAAGGGAAAGAGTGAGATAATGAGTAATATTAAGATGGAAGATTTAGTTAATTATTGTAAGCAATATGGAATAATATTTCAAGGAAGTGAGATATATGGTGGTCTTGCTAATACTTGGGATTATGGTCCAGTTGGTATGCTTTTAAAAAATAATGTTAAAAGTGCTTGGTTAAAGAGGTTTGTTCAAGAAGATATTAATAATGTAGGACTAGATTCTGCTATTTTAATGAATCCTAGAACTTGGGAAGCAAGTGGACATTTAGCAACTTTCTCTGATCCTTTAATAGATTGTAAGAAATGTAAGACTCGTCATCGTGCAGATAAGTTAGTAGAAGCTGATGGTGTAGAAGATGCAGGTGGTATGAGTCATGAAGAGTTAATGAATTATATTAAAGACCATAATATTGTTTGTCCTAACTGTGGGGCAATGGATTATACTGATATTAGAGAATTTAACTTAATGTTTAAGACTTTTCAAGGTGTTACTGAAGATAGTAAGAGTACAATTTATTTAAGACCTGAAACTGCTCAAGGTATATTTGTTGATTTTTTAAATGTACAAAGAAGTATGAGACTTAAGATTCCTTTTGGAATTGGACAAGTTGGTAAGAGTTTTAGAAATGAAATAACTCCTGGTAACTTTATATTTAGAACAAGAGAATTTGAACAAATGGAATTAGAGTTTTTCTGTAAGCCAGGCACTGAATTAGATTGGCATAAATATTATAAAAATTATTGTTATAACTTCTTATTAAGTCTTGGTATTAATAAAGATAATTTAAGACTTAGAGATCACAAAAAAGAAGAGTTAAGTCATTATAGTAATGCTACTACTGATATTGAATATAAATTTCCATTTGGATTTGGAGAGTTATGGGGAATTGCAAGTCGTACTGATTATGATTTATCTAGTCATCAAAAAGTATCTGGGGAAAGTCTTGAATATTTAGATCCTACTACTAATGAGAAATATATTCCTTATGTTATTGAACCTAGTGTTGGTGTAGATAGACTTATGCTTACAATACTATGTGATGCTTATAATAAAGAGACATTAGAAGATGGTAGTGAAAGAGAAGTATTAAAGATACATCCTTATTTGGCACCATATAAAGTAACTATTTTACCTTTAATAAAGAAAAGACATAGTGAGAAAGCTACTGATATTTATAAAATGTTATCTAAAGAGTTTTCTGTTAGTTATGATGAAGCAGGATCTATTGGTAAAAGATATAGAAGAGGGGATGCTATTGGAACACCTTTTAGTTTAACTGTTGATGATAATACAATAGATAATGGTACTGTTACTTTAAGAAATAGAGATACTATGGAACAAGTAACATTGAAACTAGAAGAAGTTATTCCATATATTGAAGAGAGGATTAAATTCTAATGGGTCCTATTATTGGTATTTTAACTAGAAGTGGTGTTAATGAAAATGGTACACCTATAGAGTATTGTATGGAAAGTACAAGAAGAACGATTGTTAAAGCAGGTGGAGTGCCTATTATGTTAACACCTCCTCAAGATATAGATTATTTTACTACTAAAAGTAGTGAAGCTCCTGATTTAACTGGGATGGAACAAGAAATGATTTTATATCAGATAGAAAAGTTAGATGGATTATTTATTCCTGGTGGAGATAAGATTACTAAATATGATTATTATGTCTTACATTTTTGTCTTAAAAGAAATATTCCAATACTTGGAGTATGTTTAGGTATGCAGATGATTGCTAACTATAAAATAGATAACTTTAAATTACTGGATGTTCCTAATAAAGAGTTACATTATAAAGAAGATTATGCTGCACCTGCTCATACTGTTACTATCGATAAAAACAGTCTTTTATATAAGATAATAGGTAGGGAAGAAATAATGGTTAATTCTCATCATTTAAGATGTGTAGACTACACTAAAGAATGTAATGTAGTTGCCAAGAGCTCTGATGGAGTTATTGAAGCGATAGAGTTAAAAGATTATGACTTTTGTTTAGGGGTACAGTGGCATCCAGAGATAACTATTAGTGATGATATTAATTCTAAGAAGATATTTGAGTGTTTTATAGAGAAAGCTAAGGAGAAGAAAGAAAGTAAAATAATTATTAAATAATTTTATTGACATTATTATTACTGAATGTTATATTATAGCTACACAAGTGATTATGTGTTGTAAAAAAGCTGGTGATTCCGACCATAACAGGAACTAAAAAAAGCAGTGATTCCGACTATAACAGGAACTTAAAAAAGCGGTGATTCCGACCATAACAGGAACTTAAAAAAGGAACTAGAGAGCAAACTCTAGTTTTTATCATTTTAGTATTGCAAACATTTGTTTTCTAATATATAATAACTAATTAATTGAGGAGGTATAAATTATGAGACCTAAGTTAATGTTAGTAAAATTAGATTCAAAGTATTGTGATTATTTAAGAAAATATGATTCTAAAGTTCCATATAATTATGATAGAAAAAAGAATCGTCCTTTTGTAGGGGTATTATTTGAAGTTAATGATTTCAAATATTTTGCTCCTCTTTCTAGTCCTAAAGCTAAATATTTAAAAATGCATGATAATGTTGACTTTTTGAAGTTAAAAAATGGAGAGTTAGGAGCAGTTAATTTTAATAATATGTTACCTGTAACACTTAATAATGTAATTATGATTGACTTAGATAGTAAAACTAGTGTTAAAAAAGAAGAACTATATAGAAAGATGTTAAAAGAACAATTATATTTTCTTAATCGTCGAAGAGCTAGTCTTTATAGAAAAGCTAGCAATTTGTACCTTAATTATATGAATAAAAAGTTACCTACTAGTATATATAATAGATGTTGTAATTTTCCTTTGTTAGAAGAAAAATGTAGAGAATATAATGTAGTTTTCCAAAATAACTAATATAAGTAGGCGATATCTTGAGAAGACTTAATATATTTGTGGATGAAACTGGAGAATTTGGTTTTTCTAAAGGTTCTTCTGAATTATATGGTGTTTCTTTTACTTTTCATGAACAAGCTGATGATATTTCTAAAGAACTTTTAAGACTTAATAGGAAATTAGAGCAAATTGGTTATACTGATATGATTCATATGGCGGATTTAATTATGCATAGAGGCGATTATAAAAATTTTGATATTAAAACAAGAAAAAGTATTTTTAATTCAATATATCAATTTTCTAGGAGAATAGCTGTTAGATATCGTACAATAATAATTGATAAGAAATATACTAATAATAGTAGAATATTACGTCAACAATTAGCTTTTGAGATTAATAAAATGATAAAAGAAAATGAAAATTACTTTAATAAGTTTGATAAGATAGTTATGTATTATGATAATGGTCAAGAAACATTAGGTGTAATATTAGATTCTATTTTTTCTCAGTTTGAAAATTTTGAACATAAAGTGGAATTTGACCATAAAGAAAAGAGATTGTTTCAAGTGTCTGATATGTTAACATTTATTGATAAATATGATTATAAATATAAGCATAAGATGAAATTTACTAAAGGGGAAAAAGTTTTTTTTACAGATAACGATATGCGGAGAATTTTGAAAGAATTAAGTAAAAAGAGATTTTAAATTAAAAAAGCAACCATAAGGGTTACTTTTTTAAGCGGCACATGGTGCCAACACGGGTTTGATCCATTATAAATAATAGACCAAGATTGTAGATATGATATTATCTACATTAATATTATATCAAAACTACAATCGAATTATACAAAATATTTTTTGTAGTGACTTTATAATAAACTAAAACTCTAAAAAAATCAATATTTTTTGATTAAAAGTGTTGACAAACCTAGATTTTTAGCATACAATACTTGAAGAAAAGGAAAGAGATGGGATACCCCACCACCTGATTGATAAGTAAGTCAATAGGTAAAAAGCCAAGATTAGATATAATAATACATTATTATTTTGGTTTTTAGTGGGTATTAATATATCCACTTTTCTTAATTTTATGGAGGTGTTAATTATAGCAAAAGATAATAAGAGTCAATTAATTAATGAGCAAATTAGAGCTAAAGAAGTATTAGTTATTGGTCCTAATGGAGAACAAGTTGGAATTAAATCTATAGAAGATGCTAGAACACTTGCAAAATATGCTAATTTAGATTTAGTTTTAATGAATCCTAATGGTAATCCACCTGTTTGTAAAGTAATGGATTATAATAAATACCGTTACGAAAGACAAAAGAAAGAAAAAGAAGCTTTGAAAAAACAAAGAGCAAGTCAAGCAGAGTTAAAAGAGTTTAGATTATCTCCTGTTATTGATGTAGGAGACTTTGAAACTAAACTTAGAAACGTTATTAAGTACTTACAAAAAGGTGATAAGATTAAACTTACGATTAGATTCAAAGGAAGACAAATGGCTCATACTGAATTAGGTAAAGAAGTATTAGAGAAGTTTGCTAATAGGACTCTAGATTATGCAACAATTGATCAACATCCAAAGTTAGATGGTCGTACTATGACAATGTTTTTAGTACCAAAGAAAGATAAGTAGAAGGAGGAATTATAATGCCTAAATTAAAAACACATAAAGGTAGTAAGAAAGTATTTAAGAAAAGAAAAAATGATTATAAAATAGGACATCCAGGAAGTAGACATAATACTGGATATAAGTCAAGAAAAGTTAATAGAAAGAAAAGAAGTGCATCTAGCTTATCTAAAGCAGATCAAAATCGTTTAAAGAACATTATTTAATAAAAGAAGGAGGATGTAAAGATGGCAAGAGTTAAGAATGGAGCAGTTACAAAAGCTCGTCATAAGAAAGTATTAAAACAAGCTAAAGGATACTTTGGTAGTAAACATAGACTTTATAAGAGTGCTAAAGAACAATTAATGCATTCTGGTCAATATGCATATAGAGATAGAAAACAAAAGAAAAGAGAATTTAGAAAATTATGGATAACTAGAATTAATGCAGCATGTAGAGAAAATGGTATTAGTTATTCTAGATTTATAGAAGGATTAAATAAAGCAGGTGTTGAAGTTAACCGTAAAATGTTAAGTGAGATTGCTATTAACGATCCTAAAGCATTTACTGAATTAGTTGAAGTTGCTAAAAAAGGTAAAGAAGGTAAAATAAAAGTAAATGAAGTTAAATCTACTAATGAGGTAACTGTTAAGAGTAGTAATACTAAAGAAGAAGTAAAGACTACTGAAAAGAAGACTACAACTAAGAAAGAGACTAAAAAAGAAGAGAAAACTGAAGTTAAAGACTATAGTAAAATGACAGTTGCAGAACTTAAAGAAATTGCTAAAGAAAAAGGTATTGCAACTACAGGTATGAAAAAAGCCGACATAATTGAAGCTTTAGAAAAATAAACATATTTTGGAATTGAATTATCTAGTGCTGATTAGTTAATAGCTAGCAGTGATAATTTTTAGAACAAAATAGAAGATAAAAAACGAAAAGGAGATTAAAATATGAGCGTAGTATCAATGAATTATTTATTAGAAGCTGGTGTTCATTTTGGACATCAAAAAAGAAGATGGAATCCTAAGATGGGAGAATATATCTATACAACTAGAGATGATATTTATATTATCGATTTACAAAAAACATCTAAATGTTTAGATAGAGCATATGATGCTTTAAAAGCAATAGTAGAAGATGGAGGAAAAGTTCTATTTGTTGGAACTAAGAAGCAAGCTCAAGAAGCTGCTGAAGAGTCTGCAGTTAGAACTAATATGTATTTTGTTAATGAAAGATGGTTAGGTGGTACATTAACTAACTTTAGAACTATTAGATCAAGAGTTAGAAGAATGGAACAAATCGAAAAGATGGATAGTGATGGAACATTCGATGCATTACCTAAAAAAGAAGTAATTGGTCTTAAGAAAGAATATGAAAAACTTAATAAGAACTTAAGAGGAATTAGAGATATGAAGAGACTTCCTCAAGCTTTAGTTATAGTTGATCCTAAAAAAGAAGAAATTGCTATTAAAGAGGCTAGAATCTTAAATATTCCTGTATTTGGTGTAGTTGATACAAACTGTGATCCAGATATGGTTGATTATGTTATTCCTGGTAATGATGATGCTGTAAGAAGTGTTAAATTACTAATTGGAGCTTTAACTAATGCTATTGCAGAAGTTAATGGTAATGAAGTAATTGATTATATTAGTGAAGAAGATAAGGCTAAAAAAGATAAAAAAGAAGCAAAGAGAGAAGCTAGAAAAGAAACTAAAAAAGAAGTAAAAAAAGAGGAAGTAGTAGAAGAGAAAGCTGAAACTAAAGTTGAAGCAAAAGAAGAAGTTAAAGAAGAGAGTGTAGACTATAGTAAAATGACAGTTGCTGAATTAAAAGAAATCGCTAAATCTAAAAGTATTTCTACTACAGGTATGAAAAAAGCTGAAATTATAGAAGCTTTATCTAAATAAAAAAGGTGAGGAGGGAGGGAGTCTCCTTCCTTTTGTATAAAAATAGAAAGGATTGAATAAATTATGTTTAAAGCAAGTGATGTAAAAGAATTAAGAGATAAAACCGGAGCAGGAATGCTTGATTGTAAGAAAGCGTTAGAAGCTTGTAATGGTAATATGGATGAAGCAGTTGATTGGTTAAGAGAAAAAGGTATTAGTAAAGCTGCTAAGAAAGAGTCTAGAGTTGCTGCAGAAGGTTTATGTAAAATAGAAGTTAAAGATAATAAAGCAGTTATATTAGAAGTTAATTCTGAGACTGACTTTGTTGCTAAGAATGAAGAATTTGTTAACTTTGTTAATTATTTAGCAGATATTATTATCAATAACAATTTAAAAACAAGAGAAGAAGTTTTATCATTTGATGATAATGGTGAGACTGTAGAAGCTAAGTTAGTTAGTTTAACTGCTAAAATAGGAGAAAAAATATCTTTTAGAAGATGTGAATTAGTAGAAAAGACTGATAGCGGGGTATTTGGTAGTTACTTACATATGGGTGGAAAGATTGGAGCTTTAGTAGTTCTTGATAATACTACAGAAGAAATTGCCAAAGATGTTGCTATGCATATTGCAGCTATGGCTCCTGTTTGTGTAAATAGAGATGGTGTTCCAAGTGAAATGGTAGACCATGAATCTAAGGTAATTAAAGAACAAGTTATGAATGAAGGTAAACCTGCAGATATTGCCGAAAAGATGGTTGCTGGTAGATTAAATAAGTTTTATAAAGAGATTTGTTTAGAAGAACAAGAATTTATTAAAGATTCTAGTGTTACTGTTGGTAACTATGTTAAAAACAATGGTGGTTCTATCATTTCTATGATTCGTTATGCAGTTGGTGAAGGTATAGAGAAAAAAGAAGAAAACTTTGCTGATGAAGTAATGAGTCAAATAAATGCTGCTAAATAGTTATTAGTAGATAAATACCTCAAAAAAAATACTAGAAACTCTAGTGTTTTTCTTTGAGTTATGTTATAATTTAGAACGTATTTTGGAGTGTGATAGTATGAAAAAAAGAAATGTAGCAATTATTGCCCATGTCGATCATGGTAAAACTACTTTAGTAGATGGTATTTTAAAGACATCTGGTATGTTTCGTGATAATGAAGATATAAGTAATGTATCAATGGATTCTAATGCTTTGGAGAAAGAACGTGGTATTACAATTCTTGCTAAAACAACTGCTTTAGATTACAACGGTTATCGTATTAATATTCTTGATACTCCAGGTCATGCTGACTTTGGAGGAGAAGTAGAACGTATTATGAATATGGTTGATGGTGTTATTCTTGTAGTTGATGCTTATGAAGGTGCTATGCCTCAGACTAGATTCGTTTTAAAGAAAGCTTTTGAAGCAGGCGTTAAACCTATTGTAGTTATTAATAAAGTAGATAAACCTAGTGCAAGATGTTCTGCAGTTGTTGATGAAGTACTTGATTTATTCATTGAACTTGGGGCAGATGAAGAACAGCTTGATTTCCCTGTAGTTTATGCTAGTGCTTTAAATGAAACTTGTAGTTTAAGTGATGATATTACTACTCAGAAAAAAGGTTTTGAACCATTACTTGACTTAATCATTGATAAGATTCCTGCACCTACTGGAGATAATACTAAACCATTACAATTCCAACCTGCATTACTTGACTATAACGAGTTTGTTGGACGTATTGGTATTGGTCGTGTTCATAATGGTATTATTAAAACAGGTGAAATGGTTAGTTGTATAAGATTAGATGGTTCTGTTAAAAACTTTAGAATTCAAAAACTATTTGGATACTATGGCTATAATCGTATAGAGATAGAACAAGCAGAAGCAGGAGATATTGTTGCTATTGCGGGTCTTGCCGATATCTCAGTAGGTGAGACAATTTGTAATATGGGAGATAATTTACCTCTACCTATTTTACATATAGATGAACCAACTCTACAGATGACATTTGGAACTAACTCTAGTCCTTTTGTAGGTCGTGATGGTAAGATTTTAACTGCTCGTAAAATAGAAGAAAGATTAATACGTGAGACTCAGAAAGATGTATCACTTAGAGTTGAAAACACAGGACGTGATAGTTTCCTTGTTTCAGGTCGTGGTGAGTTACATCTTGGTATTTTAATAGAAAATATGCGCCGTGAAGGATTTGAACTTGAAGTATCTAAACCTAAAGTAATTATTAAAGAAATAGATGGTGTTAAGTGTGAACCTTGGGAAGAGTTACAAATTGAAGTACCAGAAGATGTTGTTGGTAGTGTTATTGAGCATTTAGGAACTCGTGGTGGAGTTATGGAAAATATGACTAACTTTGAAAATCAAGTTAGACTTAACTATAGTATTCCATCTCGTGGACTTATTGGTTTTTCTACAGACTTCATGACTATGACTAAGGGATATGGAATAATGAATCATACTTTTAGTTCCTATAAACCATATGAAAACGTTGATATTGGAGAACGTAAACTAGGTGTTTTAGTTTCTGTTGAAAATGGTAATTCTACTGCTTATGCAATTGGTAACCTTGAAGATAGAGGTACTATGTTTATTGAACCTGGTACTGAAGTATATGAAGGTATGATAATAGGAGAATGTAATCGTGATAATGACCTTGCAGTTAATGTTGTTAAAGGTAAACAATTAACAAATATGCGTGCTGCTGGAAGTGATCATACTGTAGTCTTAAAAAGACCTCGTCCTATTACCTTAGAATATGCACTTGACTATATTAATTCTGATGAATTAGTTGAAGTTACTCCTAACTTTATTAGACTTAGAAAACGTATTTTAAATACAGAAGAAAGAAAAAAAGCAGATGCTAAAAAAAATAAATAGGCTTTATCACAGCCTATTTATTTTTCTATTTTCTCTAAAAATTCTTCTATTTTTTCATTAGATACCGCTCCATTTATTTTATGACTAGTTTCTTTTCCATCTTTGAAATATAAAACAGTAGGGGTACCACTTACACTGGTTGTTAATTTACTAAACTTTTTGGTATCTTCTTCAGTTAGATTATATAAATTAAGAGAATATGCTGTTAGGTCATTTGTTTTTAAAACTGCTTTAAATCTTGGTGAGAATTCTTCACAGTGAGAGCATCCTGTTTGGACGACTTCTAAAATAAAACTTTCTTTGTTATCTATTAAATCTTCTAATTTACTATAATCAATTTCTGTAATTGTATTATTGCTATTACCACAACCAGTTAATAATGCTATAAAAATTCCTATTAATAAAAATTTAATTGTTTTTTTCAATTTTATCACTACTTTCCTTTAGTATTATAGCACTGTTTATAATATAAAAACAATATTTTACTTTTCAAATTCTAAAATATAGTCTATACTTATAATAACGAAGGGGTGTAGCCTATGATACTTAGAAAACCATATGCTCTTTTAATACAATACTTTCAAAGAATTCACTTGCTATTAATATTACTTTCTGCATATATATTTTATAAAATAATGACTTTAAGAAGTTTTGTTGCAGATTTTTTAAATACTGAGAGTTATAATGCTTATTATGAGCCTATAAGTGATCATGTTAATTTTTTAGTGATTATTTCAATAATAGCGATAGTTATTATAAGTACTATTTTAATAGTCTTACTTCATTATAAGAAAAAACCATGGAAGATTTATTTGATTCCTATATTCGAGTATACTCTTATGTTAGGTGTTTTACTCTTTATAAGAAGTTATTTTAATGGTTATGATGAAATGTCTACTATACAATCTATAATGGCAGGAAGAGATTTATTAACGATAGTTTATTTTCCTCAATATATAATATTTATTATTTTTGGAATTAGATTTTTAGGAATAGATCTTAAAAAGTTTGGCTTTAAAGAAGATGAAGAATATTTAGATATAAAAGAAGAAGATAGAGAAGAATTTGAAGTAAATATTGACTTTGATAAAGATAAAATAAAAAGAAATATTAAAAAGTTTATTAGAAATGCTAAATACGTTTATTTTGAACATAGACTTGTTTGTAATACGATTATAATAATTTTATTTGTTTCGCTTACTGGTTATACATATTATTATTTTGGTGTTTTACACAAGACTTATAGAGAAGGTAATACTTTTTCTGCTAACTATTATGATATAACTGTTAATAATAGTTATTTGACTAATAGAGATAGTAGGGGTGACATTATTAGTAATAAACAATATTATTTAGTTGTTAATGTTACGGTTAAAAATAATGCTTCTAAAAGAGATATTAATTTAGATCGTTTTAGAGTAATGAATAAGAATAATGAATTTCATTATGTTACTAGAGAATATGATAACTTTAGAGATTTGGGTAGAGGGTATAATGGTAAAAAATTAGATACTTCAGATGAAACTACATTTATATTAGTTTATAAAGTGCCAACTGATTTAGATAAAAATAAATTCGTTTTATACTATTCTGATGTTTCTAGTGATGTTTTGTTAAAGAAAATTAAATTAAATGTACAAGATGTTACTAATCTCGAAACTAAAGATGAAGTTAAGTTAACAGAAAAGTTAACTTTACCTACTAAAGATACCTTAGTAGTTACAGATTTTAAATTAGTTAATGAAACTACTTATAGTAGATATTCTTGTAATGACACTGGTTGTGCGACTATGGAATTACCATTAAAATCTAATAATAAAATTTTAGAAATTTCTTTTATTAGTAATAATTTTACCGGTAAAAGTTTTGTTGACTTTTCTAATATATATGCTACAATAAATTATGAAGATAATAATGGTAAGATGAAGAGTATTGAGCCTTATTCTTTGGTAAATAATTATAATGGAAATTATGCTTATTTCAGTATACCTAATGATGTAAAAGAAGATGCGAAGATAGAGATGATTTTTACTTTCAGAAATGAACAATATATTTATTATATAAATTAAAGGAGCGCTTTATATGAAGAAAAAAGGTATTGATAAAAATAAAATTATCAAAATTGTTATTGTGGTAGTAGTAATTATTGTTCTTGTTTTATTGCTTTGGTTTTTATATTTTTATCCTAATAAGGTCTTTAGAGAAAATGAAAGATTATTAGAAGAAGCTGGTAAAAGATATTATGAAATTAATAGTACTCGTCTTCCTAATGAGGAAGGTCGGGTAATTTCTGTTTCTTTGGATACTTTGATTAAACAAGATTATTTAGATGGACTTTATGAGGCTTATGGTAATAAAGTTTGTGATTTGAATGAATCTAATGTTAAAGCAGTTAATAAAGATGGAGAATATGTTTATTATACATATTTGAAATGTGGAAATCATGAATCTAAGGTGGATCATGATGGACCTGTTATTACTCTTAATGGTTCTAAGAATATGACTGTTAGTAGAGGGGATAAATTTAATGATCCTGGTGTTAAGAGTGTTGTTGATAATGTAGATGGTAATATGGATAAATCTTCAGTATCTATTAAAGGAGAAGTAGATACTTCTAAAGTTGGAGTTTATGAAATTACTTATACTATTAGTGATAGTCTTGCAAATAAGACTGAGGTTACTAGAAAAGTAAGTGTTGAAGAGAGTTTAGCTAGTACAGTGAAGTCTAATACAGAAAATGGTTATTATGTTGGTAATGTAGATAATAATTATATATATTTTAATAATATGTTATTTAGAATTGTAAGAGTAAATGATGATAATAGTGTTCTTATTGTAAGTAATGATGCTCTTGCTAATGTAGATTATACTAATGATGGTAGATTTACAGATAGTGCTTTAGATAAATGGTTAAATGATTATTTCTATAATTTATTGGAACCTGGTTATCAAGATTTAATAAAATCTAGTAGTTGGTGTGATGATGTGATTAGTAGTGATAATATTACAACAACTGAATGTAGTAGACAAACAGATAAAAGAAAAGTTGGTATTTTATCATTACAAGATTATAATTTAAGTTATGATGGAGTTTCTAGTTATCTTGATAAGAGCAACTTTAGTTGGTATGCTAATTTAGCAGAAGATAATAAAGCTTGGGCTATAACTTCTACTGATAGTTATCCAAATACTATTTACTCATCAGAAAGTACTAATTTATTAAATGTAGTGCCAGCATTGAATTTAAAAGCTTCAACTACTATATTAGAAGGTGATGGTACTTATACTAATCCATATGTTGTTGTTAAGAGGGATACAGCAAGAAGAAGTAGTGAACTTAATAAGAGACAAGTAGGTGAGTATGTTAGTTATTCTGGTTATTTGTTTAGAATAAGTAATATTTTGGATGATGGTACTACTGAAGTGATTATGGATTCTGTTTTAAAATCTAATAATCAGCAAGTAGATATTGGTTATACAAATGGAAATAAACAGAAAGTTTATAATCCTAATCAAGAGGGGAACATTGGTTATAAGATAAAAAATGATATGACTAGGTATATTAATACAGATTTATTTGTTAGTAAAAATATAAGTGTTCCAATATATAATAAAAATATTACATATCAAGGGAAGAAAGATACTAAAGAGTATAAACTTTTAATTACTATTCCTTCTACGTTTGATATTTTTAGTGCTAGAAGTTCTACTGCTAATGATTCAGGATATTGGTTGAGAGACTCGTCAAAACAAGATAATACGAAAGCAGTAGTTAGATCTTTAGGGACACTAACTTATTCAAATGCCTCTGATAATTTACAAGCTGGTGTAAAAGTTTTGGCATATTTTGATAAAGATGTTATAATAGAATCAGGTAAAGGTACATATTTAGATCCATATACACTTATAGATTAAAGGAGTAGTTTATGAAGCTTAAGAAGAAGTCATTGACAATTATTGGTATTATTATAATCTTTCTAGTTGCTTGTTTTCTGTCAATTTATGAAAATATGGGAAAAACAAGTGACTTTAAAGTGATTGATGAGAGTGAAAAAATAGAAGAAGCTAAAAAATTCGGTGATGATGTTACAGGATGGATAAGAGTAGAGGGTACAAATATAGATTTACCTTTAATTGCTAGAAATAATGAGGCAGATGTTAGTAGACGAGATTATGAATATGCTTGGACAAATTCTTTTCCAGATGATAAGAGTAATCATTTTACTTATATTTCTCATAATATCAGAAATGTTTCTAGTAACCCTATAGTTGGAGATAAATCTATGACTTATTTTGAACAGCTTATGTCGTTTATCTATCCAGATTTTATTAAAGATAATCAATTTATTGAATTCACTTATCCAAGTGGTAAAACGACAATATTTAGAATATATGGTGTTTCTTTAATTAAAGATAATCAAGAACTATCTTATTATGATACTTTTAATGATAAGGAACTTGAAGATTATATTAAACAAGTAAGAGAAGAAAGCATGTATGATATAGATGTTGATGTTGATTCTAATGATATGCTCTTAACTTTGTATACATGTACTAGATTTTATGGAGGAAATGCATATTCATTTAGAATAGATGCTAGAGAATTACGAGAGGGTGAGAAAATGAAATATTCTACGGTTGATATTAATAGCAATTATGATGAAATTAAAGAGAAGATGGAAGAAGGTGAGAAAAATGAAAAAGCTTAAATTATTATTTATACCACTTGTTGGTTTGGCTGCATTTATGGGAGTATGGTTATCTGGTACTAATAATGTTAGTGCTGCTAATAATGAGGCTTGTCAAGCAACCTGGCTTAGAGATAATATTGTAAAAAAAGTAACCGTTGATACTAATGGTAATACCTCAATTCTTACAAATAACTCTGGATATAATTTAGACTATAAGTTTATTCCTGATGGAAATGAGGGTGCTGCTATAACAGGTAGAATTAATAACGGTGCTAGTATTAATTTAACTGTTACAAATGGAGGTGCAATAATTTTCTATCTTGTTGAGGATATAAATGATAGTTGTACTGCTACAGCTGGTTCTGAAGTTGGCATTTCTCAAATTAATGCAAGTGGTTTAGTTTCTAATCCTTTATACAACGATAGTATCTGTGTTAATTATCGTAATAAGTGGGGCAATAATGAAACTATGAAAAATGCTGTTCCATATTGTTATTCTGCTACAACTTATGGTGTTTATTCAAGAGAACAAGTTCAAGGATGGATAAATACTGCTGAAGCATTATATGAAAGTATAAATTCTGGTACTAATACAGATATTACAATAGATGATTCATATCAAGAAGTAAAAGATGTTACTAAAACAGACAAACTTGTTTGTAATGCTTTTAGTAATAATAATTATGAGACAATGCATAAATATTATCATGTTGAAACTGAAACTGTTGATAATTGTGCAGTTACTTGTAAGGAAGAGATTGAGGTTAACTTTAGTGATCCTGTGGCAACTCAACCAGGAATGTGTTTCCAATATTTAATTGAAATTAAATCTAAAGTAGTTTGTGATGGTAATTATACAGCACCTCCTCCAACTAGAAAACAAGCATGTTATCCTACTCCTCAATGTGCTTCTGGAACTTATTCTGGTACAGTAGGAGGTCCTAATGAAGATTTTGATAGCTGTGTGCAGTCTTGTGATGGTGGTAGATATACTCAAAAATGTATAGATAGTTGTTATAATGAAGTTTATGAAAATAACAGTAAAATAGTTAAAAGCTCTTCTGATGAAAAATTAACTAAAGAAGATGTTATTGCTTTATCACCATTCAACAATTCAAATGAGAGTTTTTATGAAGCAGTAAAACTTGCTAATGGCTGTCCTGGAACTAGTAATGCTCAAGCTTTGTATGAATACATGCAAAGAAATCCTGGTGGATATTATAGTGGTGGTAAATGGGATTCTAGTCATGAAAACTCAAGTATTTGTTCATTAGCGCCTTATTATTTTAGAAGTCTTGAACAAACAAAACAGACTATAGCTTTGAATAAAGGTGATATTTCATACAGTGGTATTGGTAAAGGCTATTTTAATTATGGGGATGGTATTTTAAGAGAAAACTATGGTAGTACTTATTGTGATGATACTTGTTATTGGGTTGGAAGTTGTCCTTCTGATGCACCATTAACTGAAACTATTGCCCAAGAACAATATGAAAAAGAAGTACAAGAATATATGTCTAAAAAACAAGCTTGTGAACAGAAAGCTGCTACTTGTACTAATGAGACGACTGATTATAAAATGGTTGTTGATAATTTAGATCCTAATGATAGTAAAGATGACGAAGATAAAAGTGATTGGCAAGAAGACTTTACTTCATCACAAAAATTAAATAGTACTAATGTTACTGGTAAGTTCCCTAGTATGGTTATATTAACTGATGGAAGTTGTGAGGATGGTGAAGATGATCCTTGGAACTATCATAATATAATAACATTCCCAGGAGCTTGGATTAACAATAAGACAGGACAAATTGTTCACTCTATACAGCCTGGTCATGAAGACTTCTATACATATATTGGAAATCAATATTGTACTAAATTAAATTCTGTTCCTGTTAATACAGCATGGTATGATTGGAAAGTTAATCAAAATGGTGATCCATCAGCTTTAACTGATAGTGAAAAAGAACAGATAGAAAAGAATTTAGATATGAATATTAGAGGTCATATTGATAATTATGGTTATTTTGGTTGGGATTTTGATATTAGTTGTTTCTATGCTATAGATACTCCTACTAATAATCCTGATGGTTGCTCACCTGACAATCCTGATTGGCCTGATTGTGATGGTGGCTCTGGAGGAACTGATGGTAATTATGAAACTCCAGTAAACGACTATAAATTTAGAGCTGTTGCCTTAGATAACCTATTCCCTAATAGTGTTACACAAACTAGTTCAGGTGATATGAGTAAAAATACTAGAGCTTCAACTTTAATAAATGAAGTAGAAAGTTTAAGAAATAACAATGCAGTTAATGTTGCAGATACAAATACAAGACCTGTAGGATTTAACTGGACTTGTGGTGCTACTAATTTAGAGAATAAAGATTATATAATTCAACCAGTATCTTTAATAAATCAAATTCAAACTTTAGGAGATAGTATTTATGAAGGTGATGAATATTTAGATTATCATATTAGATTAACTCCTAAAACTATGAATAAAGTTAGAAATTATAATAAAAAATATGATAGTTATACTGAGCCAGTTTCTAATAATAGTAACGAAGTATTAACAGCAGGTAATAAGAAGACTTCTGGTATTACAGTATATCGTAGTTACTTACTTCATAAAGTTCTTAATAGTGATGAATTATTAAAATCAGGACTTATTGGTTGTAATAATGAAGATAATGGTACTTGTCCAAATACAATAGATAAATCTACTGCTTGTTATAATGAGTATATGGCTCAATCTTCTGTATTGAAAGGAGCTAAGTAATTATGAGTAAAGGTATGTTAATTGTTGGTATAATCATTTTAGCTATTATTACTTTTGGAGTTGTTAATATAGTTCAAAATTATCAAACTGGTAATGAACTAGATTATTATTTGTTAAAAGAGACAACCGAAGCGGCAATGACTGATGCAGTTGATGTTGGTTATTACCGCTTAAGCGGTTTGCTTAGAATTGATAAAGAGAAATTTGTGGAAAGTTTTGTTAGACGGTTTTCTCAAAACGTATCTAACAGTCGTACTTATGATATTCGTTTTTATGATGTTAATGAAACGCCACCTAAAGTTAGTGTTCTAGTAGAGTCTGAAACATCTGCTGCTGTTAATGGTGAATCTTTGAGTTTATCTAATAAAGTAGATGTTATTTTAGAGTCTAAATATCATGATAATAAATATGTTAATGACATGACTAGAGCTGGTAAGCTAGATTATAGTGATGTTGATAAATAAAAAGAATAAGGAGGATTTTGATGAATAATTTAGTTGTTGGTATTAAAAAATTCTTTACTAATAAGAATACAGTTACTGTAGTAGGTGTTATTCTTGCTATTGTTATCCTTTATGTAGGTTATAATATGCGTATTAATCAAGCGATAACTCCTGTTACTGTTCCTTATGCTACAGAGACAATTAAGGCTAGGACACAGATTACAGAGGATATGATTAGTACAATGGAGATTCCTCAATCAATGGTGACTGATGAAATCATTACAAATAGTTCAGATGTTATTGATATGTATGCAAATGGAGATAGTGTTATTCCTGCAGGTAGTTTATTTTATAAAAGAAGTGTTGTATCTCGTGATCAATTACCTGATAGTATTATTTTAGATTATCCTAAAGGTTATGTTTTATATAATTTAGATGTTGATATGGCTAGTACTTATAGTAACTCTATTTATCCTGGTAATTATATAGATATATATCTAAAAGTTCAAAATGCTGAGGGTGCTGATGGTACTATTGCTGATGATAGAATTATGGTAGGGAAGTTATTATCTAATGTAAAAGTGCTTGCTGTTTTTGATAGTAGTGGTAATAATGTGTTTGCAGATCTTGATGAGAAGACTGCTCCTTCACAAATAGTTTTTGCTGTACCTGAAGAATATCACATACTTCTTCGTAAAGCAGAATACTTAAGAGCTTATGAATCTGAGATTATTCCAGTTCCTACTGCTGAATCTTTAGAAGATGAGCCAGGTGATGTTACTTTATCTAGTGAAGATTTAAGAAACTTTATTAATAATGTTACAGCGATGACAGAAGAAGATTTATCTTATACACAACAATAGAAAGGGGATAAGATTATGAACGATTCCATTTTTGATAAATTGGATTTTGGACTTTTCAAGCCTTTAATAGATAATGATGATATAACTGATATCTCTTATTGTAATCATGGACAAATTTGGGTTCGTTCTTTAACAGAAGGATCTAAAAGAGTAGAAATTGAAGGGCTAAATGATGCTTTTGTTGAAAAGTTAGCCTTTCAATGTTCTAATGTTATGGGTACAACATTTAATAATGCTAAGCCATTTCTAGATGCAGAGTCTACAGAACTTCGTCTTAACTTTGTTCATGATTCTATTGCTACTAATGGTATAGCGGTTGTTATTCGTAAAACTCCTGCTAAGATTAGACTTAATCGAGAAAAGTTACTTAGTGAGGATTATTTTACTGCTAATATCCATGACATTTTAATGAAATGTGTTGAAGGACATTGTAATATAATGGTTAGTGGTGAGACTGGTTCTGGTAAAACAGAGTTTGTTAAGTACTTGGCTAGTCATACTAAAGAAAATGAGAAAATTATTACTATAGAAGATACTTTGGAACTTCATCTTGATAGGATTTTTCCACATAGAGATATTGTTGCTATGAAAACAAATAATGTGGCTAGTTATTCTGAAGTGCTAGTTACTTGTATGAGGCAGAATCCTAAATGGATTTTGTTATCAGAAGTTCGTAGTGCGGAAGCGGTTACTGCTGTTCGTAACTCTATTTCTTCAGGACATAACATTTTATCTACAATACATGCTGATAAAGCAAGTGCTATTCCATATCGTATGTATTCACTTTTAGAAAGTGATATTGATGTAGATCAGTTCTTAAATACAATATATAGATATATTCAATTAGGTGTTCATATTAAAGCATATTACAGTAAAGAGTATGGAAAGTTCCATCGTGAAGTTGATGAAGTTGTTGAGTTTTATGTTGATGATGATAATAAACCTCAGTCTCATGTCCTTTATCAAAAGACATTTGGCAAAGCTCCTGTTCAGAATATGCCTAGTAAACATTTAAGGGAATATTTGGAAAACCAAAATATCTTTATTGATAATTTATTTACTAGAGGGGATTCAATGAGTAGTATTGATAATGAAGTAAGAGATGTTGTTACTCCTAGTTCACAAGTTAATGTAGTAGAATCAACTAGTTTTAATAATCAACCATTATCTAATACTTCAGTTTTTACTGATACTGATATAGTTTAAAAAGGGAGTGATTTTATGGTACTTTTTCTATTATTAATAATTGCTATTGTTGTTTTGTTATATAGAAATTATAAGGGACAAAATGTTTCTAAATTTATTACTGAGCAAGTGCAGGCAGTTTATGAAAAATTCGCTCCTTATTCTTATAAAGTTGTAAGAGAAAAAACTAAAGATTTAGGTCAAGAATATACTGCTAGACAGTATTTAATTCAAGTTTTAATAATGGGTGGTTTTGCAGGTATTGTTACCTATATGTACTTCTATAATATAATTGTATCTGTTATCTACGTATTTATTGCTATTGCTTTTATTCCTTATTTATCATTTTTAAGATGTAAAAGAATATATAGTGAATTTATATTTGAGCAAATACAAGTATATACTACTAATACTATTATGGAATTTGCAACTACACAAAGTTTTGTTAAATCACTTGAAGGTGTAAGAGATTCTGGTATTTTAGAAGATCCTGTACTTAGTGATGTTAATAGAATGATAGATATGGCTTATGAGGAAGGTTCTATTGATGGAGCATTAAACTTTTTTAGTAATAAATATCCATATTACATAGTTAAAAATATGCATCAATTATTCTTGCAAATTACTAAAGAAGGTGCACAAGATACAGGAGAAAGTTTAGAAAATATGCAACTAGATATAGATACTCTTGTTGAAAGTGTTTATCGTGATAGAATGGATAGGGCTACTTTTCATAAGAAATTCTTACAATATGGAATTATGTTATTCCTTTTGGTTATGTTGATTCAATATATGCTTGGAAGTGAAAGTTATATTGAACTAATTAAAAGTACATGGGTTCAACTAGTCCTTCACTTTATTATTATTTTTAATAGTTATTTCCTACTTAAAGGGGAAAAATATTATAATGAGAATGTGGGGGTTGAGTAGATATGGAAATAGTTATTGTTGCAGTTATTATTTTGTTTATTTTGATTTATAATAGAACTATTGATAAAAATAAATTTATTAATGATAACAAAAAATATTTTGAAATATTAAGAGAAGATGATTATGATTTCTTAGTTTATGCTAAATATGGTGATAGTGCATCTCCTAATGTTTTATTCCAAAAAAGAATAACATATGCTATTGCAGTATTTTTTATATTTATGTTTTTGTTTATTGATGATGTTAGTCTAATAAATATAATACTTGCTTGTTTAATAGCAGTTCTTATATTTAAGATGCCATATATGCAATTAAAAAAATATTATAAAGCTCATTTGCATCAAATCGATATAATGTTGCCATACTATTTAAAGAGTTTAGAAATATTAATTCAACATTATACTGTTCCTGTAGCGATAGGTAAAAGTATTAATGATGCTCCTGATATTTTTAAACCAGGGTTAAGAGAATTAATTGAAAAGATTAATTCAGGAGATTCTAGTATTAATCCTTATATGGAGTTTGCTAACACATACCCAGTTAGAGACTCTATGAGAATGATGAGACTTCTTTATCGTTTAGGTCTTGGTGGACAAGAGAAGAAGCAAGAGAGACTTTTAATGTTTTCTAGAACAGTTTCTAATTTGCAAGCTAAGGCAAGAGAGACTAAATATAAAGAAAGACTTGATCATATGGGAAATCAAACTATGATTATGCTTGTTGTTACTGGTGTTAGTGTTATGATTGTAATATTAGCGTCAATGTTAACAATGATTGCATAAATTTAGTTACAAAATTAGTAAATTTTGGTATAATTATTTTTGTAAGATATGAAAGGAGAGATGTTTTTATGAAGGAAGCGACTGGAGAGTTAAACATGACTGTTGTAACAATAGTTTTAATTGGTGTTATTGCAGCATTTTTTACAGTATTTTGGCCAACAATTAGGTCATCAATTGAAGATACTTGGAATAAGAATGCTAATTCACAAGAGAATACAATAAAACCATAATTTAATAAGGATGTGATTAATAATGAGAGATGCGATAGGTCAAGTTTTTGCTTTACAAGTTATATTAGCTTTTGTACTTTTAATTAATGGATATATGGCTTATTCTGTTAATTATACTAGAGCATTTCGAGTTAAGAATCAAATAGTTAATATTATAGAGCAGTATGAAGGACCTTATAATGATGAAGCGATTGAAAAAATTAATAGTTATATTGATAAAATGGCTTATGAGGTTCCAGGAAGACTTACTCAAGACTTTTTGAATGATTATCCTAATGCTTCAGAAAAATCTTGCCAAAATGGTTGGTGTTATGTTGGACATGAAGTTAAAACTACTGGTGGTGATGGTGAATTAAATGGTAAATATTATACAGTAGTTACCTTTGTTAATATTGATATTCCTGTTATTAATAATTTAGTAGGATTAGGGCAGTTTTTAAGAGTTGCAGGAGAGACTAGAACAATTTATGAATAGAGGGAAGTGATTAGATGAACGTTATAATTGCCAATGAAGCGAAATCAATGCTATCTACTTTAGATATTGATGTTATTAAAAGTGTTGATGGTGTTCATACAGCAGATGAGATTGTTGAGATGTTCAAGAACTTCTTTTATGCAAGAATGATTTTAGATATTACTGCTATTAAAGATTATAATGATATTATTAATATTCAAAAGATATCTATTGGTCTTGATGCTGATAAAATCATTCTTTTACTTCCTAATAATGAAGCTTCTACTTCTAGTAGTTATTTATCTAAGATTATTTCTATGGGGATATATAACTTTACTACAACAGTAGATGGGGTTAAGTATTTTTTAGATCATCCTAATACTTATAAAGATGTGGCTCATATACAACAACTTAATGATTTGTCTACTACTATTAATGAGAAAGTAGTAGCGGGTTCTAGAATAATAGGAATTAAGAACGTTACTGATCATGCTGGTAGTACTACTTTAATTTATATGTTAAAGAAAGAATTAGAACAGTCTTATGGAATGAGTGTAGTTGCTATAGAAGTTAATAGACATGACTTTATGTATTTTAATAGTAGTAATATGATTTCTATAGATGATGAACATTTAATGACTGAGATTGTGAAACATAAAGATGTAGCGATTATTTTAATAGATTTGAATGACTCTAGTAATGAAGGAGCTTGTAGTGATGTTTTATATTTAATAGAACCTTCTTCTATTAAATTAAATAAATTAATGAGAAGAAATAGAAGAGTCTTTGAGGAGTTAAAGGGTAGAAAGATAATACTTAATAAGAGTTTACTTTCTAACAGTGATATTATGGACTTTGAATATGAGGGAAAGACTAAAGTCTTTTATAATATACCACCACTTAATGATAGAGTTAAAAATCCTGTTCTTAGTGATTTTTTATCTAAGATAGGACTTATTAATAAAACGAGTGAAAAAGAAAGTGGAGGTAAAATATTTGGGTTATTTAAAAGATAATAATTGACAAATAATAATATTTTATATATTATTATTGTAGTAAAGGAGAGTTTTTATGAATAGTATGATGTTAATGAATATGGTACAAATTTTAGATGCTGTTAATCCTGAAGATAATTGTCGTGGATTTGGTTTTGTTGTTAGAATTATTAAGAATGGTTTATTTCCTATTTTACAAATAGGTATACCTATTGTTTTAATAGTTTTAGGTACACTTGATTTAGGAAAAGCAGTTATAAGTAGTGATGATAAAGCAGTTAAAGAAGCACAATCTAAATTAATTAAGAGATGTATTTATGCAATATTAGTATTCTTTATTGTAACACTTATTAATTTATTATTTACAATGGTAGGTAATATTGCTGGTGATGATGCTCCTGGATTAACACAATGGAGTCAGTGTTGGAGTAATCCAGAAGGTTAATGATTTAGTAAATAGCAATTTAATTGCTGTTTTTTCTATTTAAGGAATGATGATATGATTCAGATATTAGATAGTGTTGTAAATGTTGAGAGTGCTTGTTATGGATTTGATTTTTTAATAAGAATTATTAAAGATGGTATATTTCCAATTGTACAAGTAGTAATACCTATTATTTTGATAGTACTTTGTACTTTTGATTTAGGTAGAGCAGTTATAGGTAGTGATGATAAAGAAAATAAAAAACTTTTTAAAAGAATATTAAGAAGGCTAGTTTTTGCTATATTAATTTTCTTTATTGTTACAGTTATTAATCTTATATTTACTATGGTAGGTAATATTACAGAAAATGAAG
>CALVPN010000007.1 GCA_944351375.1 uncultured Bacilli bacterium
TGCTATATTAATTTTCTTTATTGTTACAGTTATTAATCTTATATTTACTATGGTAGGTAATATTACAGAAAATGAAGATTTAATTAGGTGGAGTCAGTGTTGGAATAATCCTATGTAAAAATTTATTTGAAATAGCAATTACAATTGCTATTTTATTTTTCTAATGATATACTTATATTATGATGGGAGTGGGGCTTTAGTATGAAGAAATATAATTTATTATTGGTTTTGAGTCTATTGTTGGTTATCTTGTTTAGTCCTAGCGTAGTTAATGCTAATAGTGGAGCTACTCCGGATGTATATTTAGATGAAAATGGAAATCCTATAGGTCAAGCTGATCCTGATGATTTAGAGACACCACCTCCTAGTAGTGGTAGTGCAAATAGTGGGGCAAATGGAGGTTCAACTGCGGGAGGATTTGGTGATGGTAGTGCTGGACAAACAGATGATGATGAAGGTTGTACATATAGTTTTTCAACTGGAAGTACAGCAGGTAATGTTACTATTAAAGTAGTTGATGGGAATTTGGATTATAGTTTTAGTTCTACTTCTGGGCAATATAACATAACACTAAATGCATCTGCAACACATCTTAGTGTGGCTGATTTTGAGAATGAGTGTCCTTCACGTGATACACTTGTATTTGCTTGTACTGCTAGTGGTCAAACTCGTCAATGTTCTATCAATACAAGAACATGGATTGATGATAATATAGATGATCCATGGGATAATGATAGTGATTGGGAACAATTAGGCGAAGAAATAGATATGGGATATGCTTCTGCTACTAATACAATAGACTGTCCTGATATTATAAATATGGAAGAAGGAAAATTAGGGTGGTTATTAAATACAATATTAAATTATATTAGAATAATAGGTCCTGTTTTAGTTGTTTTATTAAGTGCAATAGATTTTATAAAAGCTGTTCTTGGTACAGATGAAAAGGCTATGAAAGAAGCTCAAAATAAATTAATTATTAGATTAGTAGCAGCAGTTGCATTGTTCTTAGTTCCTACTTTAGTTCAGTTGTTATTATCTTTTATTAATGCTAGTACATGTACAGTAGGATAATATTTTAATATAATATATATTTAAAACGAAAGTGAAGTGAGTTATATGTTTTGGGGTGATCCTGGGATTTTCTCTAATTTCTTTAGATGGTTTTTCTCTTTATTGGATAGTATAGGGTATTTCTTTTTGGGTGGTATTTTTAATGTGTTTTTTACTATTGCTAATGCGCAGTTTTTTCAAGGCGATGTAATTAATACTTTTTATACAAGAATACAGATGATATTAGGTATCTTTATGATTTTTAGGATATCTATTACACTTTTGCAAATTATTGTTAATCCTGATGTATTTAAGGATAAGCAAAAAGGAGCGGGTTCTATTGTAATGAGAATAGCTGTTATGTTAGTTTTGTTAACGCTTATTGTTCCTATTGAAGGAATATCTGAATCAGATCCTAATCCCTTAAATCAGCAGATAAGAACTAATGGTATTTTATTTGGCTTTTTAAATCAAGTTCAAAATACAGTTGTTCAAGATAATGTGTTGGGTAAACTTATACTTGGTTATAATGTTGATGAGGGTGGTAGTAATTTGCAGTTAAATGGTTTAGATAGTGTAGGAGATGTTCTTACTGCAGAAATTGCTCATGCTTTTATTACTCCGACTTTGAATGATGATGCTGATGCTAATGTTGTTATAACTTCTGAAAATTATGAAGAAGTTACAGCATGTCCTACTGATATAGCACCTTCTTTAAATCCTGCAGTTACTTCTGGAGCTTTGCTTGACCATATAAATACTACTTGCATGGTAGATGGCAATGAAACTTATGCTTTTGAATATATAGGTTTTGGGGGGCTAGTTTGTTCAATCGTTATGACAATTATTGTAATAGGTTTTACACTTGATATTGCAGTAAGAGCTATTAAACTTGCTCTACTTAGATTAATTGCACCTATTCCTATTATTTCTTATATTAGTCCGGGACAAGAAAAAGATGGAGCTTTTGGTAATTGGGTTAAGACGTTAACTTCTACATATTTAAGTTTATTTATTAGATTGATAATAATTTATTTTGGAATTTATTTAATAATACTATTGCGTAATGGTGATCTAGTTACATGGATAGATTCTTCTGTGCTAGCTAATATATTTGTTATAATTGGTATTTTAGTATTTATGAAAGAAGCTCCTAAATTTTTCCAAGATATGCTAGGTATCAAAGGTGATGGTAAACTATTTAGTGGTATTGGTACGATGTTAGGTGCTGGTATTGCTGGGGTAGGGGCTATTGGTGCATTTAATGCTGCACGCAATGCTAGTAGATTGGCAGATGAATATAGAGCTCATGATGACCCAAATTATAATGCTAATAGTTTATTAAATAGAGGAAAACATGTTTTTTCTGGCCTTGCAGGTGGAATTCTTGGTGCTAAAGCGGGAATGGGGGCTGCATTATCTGCTAAAGATCATGCAGGTAGTGCAGCATTTGCAGCGATTGCTAAGAGAAATGCTTCCGTTTTAAGTGCAGGACGTAGTGGTGGTACTTTTTTTGGAGCAGTTGGTTCTAGTGCAAGACAAATGCTTGCTGGAGAATCTACTTATGATGCTCTTGAGTCTGGCTGGAAAGTAACAGAACAAGAAATTAAGGATGCTGAGTTGCTGCTAAAACAAAATATGGATAATAATGCACATAGAAAAAGTATTATGGATCGTGCTAAATCTAAAGCGGTAGATAGTGAGAGAACTACTGGTTCATATGGTGGAATTACCGGTAATTATCGTGATTATCATTCAGCTTATACGGCAGCAATTCAACAAGGTGTTGGAGTTCGTACTAATGCTGCTGGTCAGCAATACTTTAATTTCCATGGTCAAAATGTTTTGCTTGATCAAGCACAAAGTATTGATGTTGGATTATTAGATTCGAATACAGCAAATTATTATGAACAAGTTGTTGCAGGTTCTATTTCTGATGCGAGCATTACAGCTAACCGCGATGCTTATAGGACTGCTACAGGTCAAGATCTTGAAGCTGTATATGATGGTGCTAACGGTCTTAAGGCTGCATATGGTACTAATGCTAATATTAATACTGCTGAGAGTGATAATCTTAATAGAAGACGTGCAGCACTTAATGCAGAAAGAACAGGATATCATGCACAGAGATCTCAAGCTAATGCTCAGCGATTTAAAAATGGAAAATAAATTGGGAGTGTGATATATAGTGAATAATTATTTAATACCTGCTAATACAAAGAGTGGTAAACTTATTCTTGGTATATTTAAACCTTTTGATTTGATATTACTGGGAACTGGAGTTTTGATTTCTCTTGTTATGTTGATGACATTTCCAATGTCTTCCAATTGGCAAGTTATTATTGTGGTTTTACCTGGATTAATTAGTGCTTTCCTAGTTATTCCTATACCTAATTATCATAATATCTTAACTATAATTATAGAAGCTTATAATTTCTTTACTAGTAGAAGAAATTATATATGGAAAGGTTGGTGTGTTAAAGATGTCGAAGATGTCCCAAAAGAAAGTAAGTAGTCAATATACTGAAGATTGGTTACCAATTACTGGAATTCAAAATGGTTATATTATCTGTGAAGGAAAACAAAGAGTTACTGGAGTTAAAATTACTCCTCGTAATATCTTTATTCTTGATGAACAGGCTCAAGATAATGTCTTAATTAGTCTTAAAAACTTTTATAATATGATAGATTTTGAGTTTTGGTTGATTGTTGCAGATAGACCTGTAGATATATCTGTTTATATGTCGCAATTACAACTTTTATATAATGATGCTACTTCTCCTGCTATTCGTAAACTTATATTACAAGATATAGATAAAGGTAATACTTTTGTTAATAATAGTATTGTCGATACTGAATACTATATTATGTTTAAAGATACTAGTGAAGATGTTTTACAGAAGAGAGTGAGAATGCTTATTAATGGTCTTGCAAGTTGTGGACTTAATGCTTCACAAGTTAGTAATGATGACTTAAGAATAGTTTTAGAAAACTTCTTAAATGGAGGAGTTAATACAGAGTTTGGGACGGTGATGCCTGTATGAGTATAAGTATAAAAAGTCAACTAGCTCCTAAGGGACTACAATTTTATCCAAGTGATTTCTTTATTAGTGATAAGTATGCAACTATTCTTTCTGTTATATCTTATCCACGTTTTATTGCTCCAGGATATTTATCTACTCTTACATCTATGAGTGGTATTAAAATTGTTATTAAACATGTTCCTGTACCATTTAGTACTATGTCTAAAATGATTAATAGACAAGTTGCAGATTTACGTGAAAAATATCGTCAAGAGAAAGATCAAACTGCTAAAGAGAGTATTAGACAAGATGCAGAGAGTTTAGAGTCTTTTGTATCAATGTTAGCTTCTAGTCAGTCTCGTATCTTTGATTTTCAAATGCACATTATGATTAATGCTGATACTAAAGAAGATTTAGAGTTAAAAAAAGTTAATGTTAAGAATTATTTAGATGCAATGGAGTTAAGGGCAGTGTCTCTTCGTTTTGAACAAGAGAAAGTCTTAAAGAGTATATTACCAATATTTCCTAGTCAAGATATAGAGGAAAGAATTGGCACTCCTATTCCTTCTCCTACAATTGCAGCGATGTATCCTTTTATCTTTGATAGTATTAAAGATCCAGGATTATCTGTTTTACTTGGTGTTGACTTTTCTGGAGGAGTTATCTTATTTAATCAATTTCTTTATCAAATAAGAAAAGAAAATAATAGAAATAATGCTAATATGATTATTCTTGGTACTTCTGGTAGTGGTAAATCTACTGCTGCTAAACTACTTTTAAGAACACATATTAGAAATGGTTGTCAGATAGTGGCAATTGACCCTGAAAACGAATTAGAAGAGATGACTAAAACTTTTGGGGGGGATGTTGTAGATATAGGTAAAGGTGGAGAGTATGGTCTTATTAATCCATTAGAGGTTATTATTGATGCTGATGATGAAGAGATAAGCCAGGGATTAGGTTATACTGTACTTACTCGAACTTTACAATCACTTAGAGCTTTTATGAAGTATTATGATCCATCTATAGAAGAAGATGTTTTAAATATGTTTAGTGAGATTGTTCAAGATACATATAAACGTTTTGGAATAGATTTTAATACTGATTTTTCTAAATTTACTTCAGCTGATTATCCAACTTTCTCTGATGTTTATGCTACTATTAAGGGGAGACTTATGTCTTTAACGGAACAAACTAGGGAAAAAGATATTATTCAAACATTGGAACTAAAGATTAGACCTTTAATTAAAGAATTAAAATTCTATTTTGATGGTAAGACTACAATAACTGCTGATAGTGATTTTATGGTATTTAATATAAAAGAATTTATGAATTCTGATACTAATATTAGAAATGCTTTATTCTTTAATGTATTAAAATATGCTTGGGGACTTTGTCTTGATTCATCTGTTAATACAATTTTAATGGTTGATGAAGCTCATGTATTACTTGGTACTAATAATGAACAAGGAGCTGACTTCCTTGCTCAAGTACAACGACGTGCTCGTAAATATAATACTGGTACAATAATTATTACCCAACAACCAAGTGATTTCTCTAGTCCTGCTATTATTACACAGGGTAAAGCAATATTTGATAACTCATCATATTATCTTGTTATGGGACTTAGAAAACAAGCAGTTGAAGATTTGTCATTACTAATAGACTTAAACGAAAATGAGAAGGATAGTATAAAACGCTATTCACAGGGCGAGGCATTATTCGTTTGTGGTAATAGAAGAATGAGAATAAATGTTGTTGTTACACAAGAAGAATTAGAATCATTTGGTAGTGCAGGAGGATTTTAGTAAGAACGAAGAAAGGCAGTGGTATTATGATAGAAGAAGATAGGAGAAAGTGTAAAAAAAAGAAAAATAATAAAGATGGTAAAGAGAGTATAGATGTTTCTTCTTCTAAAACAGTGCTTATATTTAAGCTTGTTGTAATAGCATTTGTCTTTTCTTCTTTTTTAGTATTATCAGTGTGTTTTGTTAATAAATATAAAATAGATAATATTTTATCTATTAACAACATTATTGCTTATAGTGATGAAGAAGAAGAATACTACGATAGACTTAAAGAGGTTTATAATGAGTATAATGATGAAGATAAAGAGTTTTCGGAATTAGTTATAACTTCTACCTTTACAATAATACAGATGAATGTTCAAGATTTTTCTTTTGCTGATATGACAAAGGGTAGAATGAGAGAAGTTGCAGATTTAATGCTTGATGAAGTTGAACATGAAGATGGTACTATTACTTATACTGCAAAAGGAAAAGAAGCGGCTAAAGAGAGTTTGGCTGAATATTTTAAACAGTTTGATTCTGATTTGGAAGAAATTACACGTAAAAGAATGGCAAATGATGTTTTTGATTATATAGATTCATATTTGGAATTTATTGGGGAAGCAGAGGATGAAGGTTCATCATCTTCTTGTGATGGGAATTCTTATTGGTGGCCTATTGGTAGTGCGGAAACTACTACAGAAAATGGTGTTACTTTTGCTAGTGGAGATCCAGTAGCATCTACTATAACTGCTACTTTTGCAGGAGATGATTCTGTTCATAATGGAAATCATGGGGCGATTGATATTTCTAATGGTAATGGAGTTGGTGGTACTAATATAATTGCTGCTAAAGATGGAGTTGTTATTTATCCTACAAGTGAAGAGTTAACTCAGTTTGCTGATAATGGATATGTAGGTAATCCTGAAGGTGGTGGCTTTGGTAACTATGTGGTTATTCAACACTCTGATGGTAATTATACTTATTATGCTCATATGGCTCAAAATAGTATTACAGTTATTGCAGGGGACTCTGTTAGACAGGGGCAAGTAATAGGTAAAATGGGACATTCTGGTAGTTCTACAGGAACTCATTTGCATTTTGAGGTTAGAGCAGGTGGTAATGCTCATGCGAATAGAGTTGACCCTTTAGACTATGTTAGTATTGATAATCCTCGTCCTGGTTGTGTTGATTTTTCACTAACTTCAACATCCTTATCAAAACAAGAATTTATTTCTAAAATGGAAGCATATTGTACTAATAGTGGTAATAGTGATTTTTGTACTAATTTTTCATCCCATGCTGCAGAGGTTTATGATGTGTCATTAGATTCAGGTGTTAATCCTGAACTTGTAGTAGTAACAGCAGGAACAGAACAAGGATGGCAAAAGTGTGGAGGTCTTTATAACTTTTGGGGTATTGGTATACCTAATGGTGCAGGCTGTAGTGCAGGACCTCAGTTAACTTCTCTTGCAGCAGGTATTAGAGAATATGCTAGTACTTTAGCAGAATATCAACCAGGAGGTAGTCACGCTTCATCTATTGAACAAAGAAATCAAGAAAGAGAAGAAGCTGGCTGTGATGATGCTGGTCATGGGCCTCCTGGAAGTTTAGCAGGAATGCAGTCTGTTTATTCTTGGATAGGTGATTATCGTTTTAGTCCTGGAAGTTGGGGTATGGGTGGCTGTGTTTATTTGGATATTATTTATGGTTCTGGTTATTGTTCAACACAGTCAGTTTGTACTAATTATTCTAGTTGTCCATCAAGTAGTGCTACTACAGTATGTGAGCAAAATGATTATACTGCTTGGCAGTTACAGGAAAAGTTAGAACTTAGGAATGCAATCTTTGGTCTATAGGAGGTGGTTTTGATATGAATAGGACGACAAAAATTGAATTGATTATTATTATTTTATTAATTGCTATATTTGGTATTAGTTTTATATATATGAAAACTACTGAAAGAAAAAGTGAAGAAGAAAAGATAAATACAGAAGTAATAGCTCTTGCTGATGTTAATCGTTTTTTTGCGATAGATTCAGCTGTTGCTAAATACTTTTCTTATATAACTTCAAAAAATAGTGATTCTATTTTACAAGTATTAGATAAAGATTATGTAGAAAGAAATAATATAACATCGTCTAATGTTTATAATTTTGTAGGTAATTATGATTTTAATATAAAAAGCAATTTGGAAGAAGCTTATCAAGTTAGTTCTTATAAAAATGTTTATAAATATTATGTTAAAGTAGCGCTTAAATTAGAGACTTTATATGATTCAACTTTACAAGATTATGTTTATTATATAGTTACTATTAATGAAAATGAGTTAACCTTTGCTATTGAACCTATCTCTAGTAATATATATAATGATAAAATAAAAGGGGATGACTTATAATGGTAAAAAATGCTAAAATAATTATATTCATAATATTTGTATTGTTAATTGCTTTTCTAATCTTTAGAAACATAAGAGGAGTAGAGGAAGCTTCTAGGAATCTTCCTAGTAATGAACAGTTAGAAGAGTTTAGTAATGTATCTCCTAAAAGTTCTGCTAATAGTTATGAAGTTAAAGACATTCCTGATAGGGAACTTGCTACTATATATTATAATCATTTTAAGGACTTAATTATTAATAATGAAGAGGAAGCTTATAAAAGACTTAGGAGTAAAGATGATACTACTTTGGCTAAATATGAAGAGTTAAAGAGTAGTATAAATAGTAATTATTATGGTAATAAAGTAGAAAGTTATAGAATCTCTAAAAATAGTGAAAGGTCTATTTATAGAATTGTAAATAGTGATAAAAAGACAATTATATTTTATGTAGATGCTGTTTTTAAATATGAAGTAGATATTGTTTAGTTGATAGTAAAGGTGGTGGTATTATGCCAGAAGAAATAGAAAACTTGGAAGATGAAAATAATGTAAATGAACAGGGGAACTCTTCTTCTAAATCATCACCTAAAAGTACTACTAGTAAAGTAGCTAGTAATATTATAGATTTTAATAAGTATAAAGCTAGAAAAAATGCTAATAAAGATAATAATACTCCTAATTCTACTAAAAATAATTCTGGTAATAATCTTAAATCATCTTTACTTAACAAAGTAAAGGGAGCTGGTAATGGATTAAAAAATAAAGCTGGTAATGCAGTACTTAATAAAGTATCTAATGCTCATCCTGCTTTAAAGGCTTTGAGTGTTCTTAATAATCTTAATAATGCTAGAAAAAATAGGAAAGCGGCGAAAGCAAATGCTAATAGTGAGGCTAGTGATAATAAAATTAGTGAAAATAGTACCAATTCTAGTACTGATACTAATACTAGTGATAATTCTAATACTACTGAAAAAAGTTCTTTTAATCCTTTAAGTTCTATTATAGGTAGTAAAAGTGGTATTTTAGGGGGACTGAGGATATTTGGAAAACTTCCTATGCCAATAAAATTAGCTTTAGTTTTTGGCATTCCATTACTTTGTTTTATAATTATTTTATTACCTGTTATTTTGATATTTGGTGTTTTTAGTCCTTTATTTGGTACTAGTGAAGCTTTTGGAAATCAGAATATTGGTGGTGGTAGTGGTAATATTAATTATGGAGATTATGTTTTATCGTCTGATGGTCATGAGATATTACATCAGCCTCTTGATGAGTTTTTATCTTCAAAAGGTACTAGTTTAGAAGCATTTAACAATTTAATAGCTTCTAATGTAGAGGAGAATGGTTATGGTACTCGTGCTGGTGTTGTAACTGCAGCGGTTACTTTAATTGCAGAACTTGGAAATAATTATAATGTTAAAGTCCCTTATTTCTGGGGTGGTGGACATGCTGATGGAGTTGTTGATGGTGCTTTAGGTTATTGGGGAAGTACACAGTGTCATACTTATGCTAATGGGCAGTCTTATAATTATTGTGGTTTGGATTGCTCTGGTTTTGTTCCTTGGGCAATTAAAAATGGTGGATTTAGTATTACACCTTTAGTAACTGGTGGTTTTCAAAGTTTACCTGGTGCAGAACGTGTTTCTTTAACAAATAGTGCAGTTTTACAACCAGGAGATTTATTAGAATCAAGTGGTCATGTAATTTTGATTGTTGGTGTTGATGAGAATAATTATATATGTGCTGAAGCGGCTGGAAATGAAACAGGAGTATTATTCTCTACTCATCCTTTCAATGCTTCAGGATATTGGGGAGTTAATATGGAAGGGTTTTATAATACCCAAGCAAGGAGCTAAAATATGAAAAGTAAGTGTTTGATATTAGTATTTTTAATTTTTATGATGTGTGGTTGTACTGCTGAAGTTAATCTTGATATAAGTGATAATAAAATAAAAGAAAGTTTAGATATTACTTTTTATCAAAATGCCCTTTATCCTAAGGATATTATAAAGTCATCTTTTAGAAATTATATTCCCGTGTATGCAAGAAATTTAATTGTTGATACTATGCCTGATGAGCCTTTAGAGGGGATTGATTACTATACAAAAAAAGAAACAGATTTAGGTAATGGGTATAAATTTAATTATAGTTATGATTTTAATATAAATGAATATAAGAATGCTAGAACAGTTAAGGATGGTTTTAGATCTTATAATATTTCTTTTAATCGAGATGATCATACTATAGCTTTATTTGCTGAAGGTACTTTATTATACTTTAATGAATATCCAGAATTAGAAGAAGTTAAATTAAATATTAAAACAGATTATTTAGTTAGAGAAAATAATGCTGATGAAGTAAATGGTAATGTTTATACTTGGATATTAGAAAAAGATGATTCTAATACTATTAATATGTTAATAGATACTAGTGATGTTGTTAAAAAGGTAGATAATACTAATATAATTATTATTGGTTCTATAATAGTTGTGATAATTTTTATATTTTTGTTGTTAGTGTTAAAAAACATAAAAAATAATAAAATATAATAAAAAATTTGTTTTCAAATTAGTAAAATGCTGGTATAATAAGCGTTGAAATGAGGGGATTATTATGAAGTTAAAGTTTAGAGCGGATAAAGATGATGTGATGATTTTTATAGTCTTTGCTATCTTTTTACTTTATATTGTAGCGATAGGTATTGTTAATTTACATTCTTTTGCTACTGAAGGATATTTTAGTGGTCTTAATCCTTTACTTGCGTTTACACCTAAATTTTTATGGATGACTTTACTTATTTATTTTTTAGCTTTAGTGGGTATGCTTGTTAGTGTTAAATCATATTTTTTTGAAATGGAAAAGGGAATTGGTTTTACAACTGAAAAGAAAGATAAAGGTTATTCTAGATGGGCTAAAGATAAAGAGATTAAAGCTGAAGAAGATGTTGTTATGGTTACTCCAGGGCAAGAATTTAGTAATGCAGCAGGGATACCTTTAATTTTAAATGATAAGGAAGCATGGGTTGATAATGGAGAATATCATACTTTAGTTATTGGTTCTACTGGTTCAGGTAAAACTCAAACTGTTATTAAACCTACTGTTAAATTACTTGCCAAAGCAGGAGAATCTATGATTATTACTGACCCTAAGGGTGAGATTTATGAAGCGACTGCTAATATGCTTCGTGATAAAGGGTATGACGTACAAATACTTAACTTTCGTGATCCACAAAATGGTAGTAGTTGGAATCCATTATCACTTCCTTATAGAATGTATAAAAGTGGTAATCAAGATAAAGCGATTGAGTTACTAGATGACCTTGCTTTAAATATTTTATATGATGAATCTAGTAATAATAGTGATCCGTTCTGGGAAAAGACTTCAGCTGACTACTTTTCTGGTGTTGCTTTAGGACTTTTTGAAGATGCTAAAGAAGATGAAATTAATATTAATAGTATTAGTTTAATGACTACTGTTGGAGAAGAGAAGTTTGGCGGTTCTACTTATATTAAAGAATATTTCTCATTTAAAGATCCTGCTAGTGCATCTGTTATTAATGCATCAAGTACTATTAATGCACCAACTGATACAAAAGGATCTATTTTATCAGTATTTAGACAGAAGATTAAGTTATTTGCATCTCGTGAAAATTTATCAGAAATGCTTAGTCATAGTGATATAGAACTAGCTGATATTGGAAGACGTAAAACTGCTTTATTTATAGTTGTACAGGATGAAAAGAAAACATATCATTCACTTGTTACAATACTTCTAAAACAATGTTATGAAACATTAATCGGTGTTGCACAGGAGAATGGAGGAGAACTTCCTGTTAGAACTAATTTCTTACTTGATGAGTTTGCAAATATGCCACCACTTAAAGATGTTACTACTATGATTACTGCCGCTCGTTCTCGTCATATTAGATTTACAATGATTATTCAGAACTATGCACAGTTAAATCAAGTTTATGGTAAAGAGAATGCAGAGACTATTAGAGGTAACTGTGGTAATATTATATATTTGATTTCAGCAGAGTTAGCAGCTCTTGAAGAAATATCTAAGATGTGTGGTGAAGTTAAGTCTAAGTCAGATGATAAGACTGCTTCAACTCCTCTTGTTACAGTATCTGATTTACAGAGAATGAAACAGTTCGAAGTTATTATTCTAAGAATGAGAATGCAGCCATTTAAGACTAAGTTTACCCCTGATTTTAAACTTGATTGGGGTAAGACTTATCCTAAGGCAGCATATCCTGAAAGAGAAAAACTTGCAGTTCATACTTTTGATATAAAGACATTTGTAAAAGAAAAGAAAAAAGAAAAGTTACTTGAGATGATGAATAGTTCTAATCCAAATGGAGAAGGGGGAAGTACTCCACCTGGATTTGTACCACCTAATTTGTTTGGTATAGGAGCAGAATCTAATAATAATCCTATGGGTGGAGGTATGCCTAATCCTACGGGAATGCCTAGACCAAATAATACAATGAATAATAATCAAATGCCTCCTTTTATGAATCCTAATATGGAAAGTAATGCAGGACCTAAGAAACCTTCATTTGATGTAGATGAATTAGTTAAGAAAATAGATGCTAAGATTGCAGAACTTGAAAAAGAAGAGGCTATGAATAAACAGAAACAACAACAGAAGTTAGATGCTATGAAAGCTAAAGAAGAAAAACCTGTTAAGGATGTTTCTCCAGTTAAAGAGGTTGTTAATGTACCTATACCAGAAGTTAAATCAGTAGTTAATGAACAACCTAAAAAAGAAGTTAATTTAAGTTTAGATGATGACGATGATGATGACTTCTTTGATGATTTCTTTGATGAATAATAAAAAAGTATTAGTTTTGAAAATTGATAGAAGTTTTCAATGCAAAATATTAAATTTAGTGGGCGAGTTTGTTAAATTCTCCTACTTTTTTTAGACTAATTTTTAAAATTTCTGATTTTACATGTATATAATTCTATGTTAGATTTATCTCGTGTTAGCACGAATAGTATCTAAATAGAAATTACTGGAAAGGAGTTGATAGTTATAAGTTATAGTATAGGAGGTATCGGTTATAGATTTAAATCTAAATCAAGATGTTCATTATGATTTAACAAGAAAAGCGATTAATTTTGATTTAGATACTAATAAACTAAAAGAAGTATATCCTAAAACTTATACTAATGCCTATTATGATATAAGGAGATATTTAGAAGATATAGGTTATCTGCATAGACAAGGTTCTGGTTATATTTCTGTCTATGTTAAAACATTTGCAGAAGTAGAACAAGATTTGAAAGATTTAAGTAATATTTTAAGTTGGTTAAAGTATTGTATTAAAAAAATAGATGCAACTAGTGTAGGAGATAGGTATGATATGGTCGAAGTTATTAAAGATTAAAAAATATTTGCAAATATAAAATTTAATTATAATAAGGAGTTGATTAAAAATGATGATGGAAATATATTTTGATGAAGAAAAATGTAAAGAACATAATTATGATATTAATGAACGTTATCAGATTATAGATAAATTCTTTGAAGATAATCATGTAAAGAAAATAGATAAAGGTGTTTATTTAGGTACTAAAGATGATTTTGTAACTTTTTCAAAGGCCAATATAAATTTACCTAGGACAGAATGGTTTAGACAAATAATAGATAAGATGTATTGGCGAGTTGAAGGGTTGGCACCTGCTTATAGAGAAGACTGTATGCAAGCTTATTATAATTCTAGAAAGCATTTTTTAGAATTTGCCAAAAAAAGAAATATTAATGTAGAAGTAATTGATTAGAAATGATGATGAAAATATATTTTGATGAAGAAAAGTGTAAAGAACATAATTATGATATTAATGAACATTATCAGATTATAGATAAAATGTATTGGCGAGTAGGAGGGTTAGTGTCTGCTTATAGAGAAGATTGTATGCAATCTTATTATAATTCAATTAAAACAGTGGCTTTGTTAAATGAAGATACTATGTAAAAAGAGAAATGTTAAGATGTGAGCTATCTTAAATTTCTCTTTTATTATTAAAATATTTTTGAATATTTTTAAATGTTAATATTGATAGTTGTTCAATTGTTTCAGTAAATAGTTTAATATCACCAATTTCTAGTGGATTATTTTTATAGTTTGTGTTGATATTAATATCTTCAAGCATTGCATAATAAGATAACTTTTGAGCCTCATTAATATTGACTGGTGGATAATCATTTCTTATCAATTCATAATTCATTATTAATCTTGCAACACGACCATTACCATCACTGAATGGATGAATGTTAGTAATGGTCATATGTAGTTTAACAGCTCTTTCAAATACTGTTAAGTCTTGCCAAGTAGTTTCATATTTTTCTTTTAGTTCATTCATTTTTTGGGGAACAAGAGAAGGTGTTGGGAAACTTATTTCTTCACCATTACTATTTATTAAGTAGTTTTCTACTGTTTTATAATTTCCAGCATCTTTAATTATATTATTACCAATAATTTTGTGTAAGTTTTTAATTATAGTTATAATATCAATGTCTTTATCTAATATTTCAAAAATATACTTAAAAGCATTTTGATGATTAATAGTTTCATTAATTTCTCTTTTTTTATTTTTATCTAGAACTTTTGTTAAATCATAAGTGTTACTTAATATTTCTTTAGTGTCATTTAAAGTAAGAGTAGTATTAGTACCTTCGATACGATTCGAATGAAAAGTAAATAAAATTCCAAAATGATTAATTAAATATTTATAGTATTCTTTTTTTACTGGCATACTGAAATTAGAAATTTTATTTTGTATTTTGGCTAAATCAAAAATTCTATCTAACATAATATTTCTCCTTTTCATATATTTTATCATAAAATAATATATTTTTAGAAAAAAAATAGAAATTTCAGTTGACAAAGCATCATCTTATTAATATAATGTTAATAACAAGTTTAATTACTTGCTTATTTCTTAACTTTTGATATTAATAAAAAGTTAATAAGAGGAGGGATGATTATGAAGGTTAAGAATTTTAAAGTCTATAGGAAAGCTTTAATTGTTGTTGATATGGTTAATGGCTTTGTTAAGGAAGGAATATTGCATGATAAATCTATCGCTAGAGTTATACCTAGACAGATAGAACTTATTAAAGAATATCAGCGAGCTGGCGAGTTAGTTATCTATATTCAAGATACTCATACTAAAGAATCTACGGAACATAAGAAATTTAATGGGTGTCACTGTCTTGAAGGTAGTGGGGAAGAAGAGGTGATTGATGAGTTAAAGCCTTTTACTCTCTTTAATAATACTATATGTATACCTAAAAATAATACAAGTTTTATGGAGGCTCCTATTTTTAGATATGTGGTAGAGGAAGCCGAGAATGTAGAAGAGTATAATATAGTAGGATGTTGTACTGATATTTGTATATGTAATGGTCCTATGGGGCTTTCTTGTTATCTTGATCAACATAATAGGGATTGTATTGTAAGAGTACATCAAGATGCTGTGGCAACCTTTGCAGAAGAATCAAGACAAAATTATGTAGATGCAGCTTATCTACTTATGGAACAACAAGGGATTCAGTTAGTTAAAAATTTTAGATTTTGATATTAAGATTTTGATAAAAAGAAAGGGATGATTTAAATGAAAAAAGAAAATTTAACTTTATTAACTGATTTATATGAACTTACTATGATGAATGGATATTTTGATATGAAAAGGGATGAAAGAGTAGTATTTGATGTCTTTTATCGTAAGAATCCATCAGATGGAGGATATGCTATTGTAGTAGGGCTTGAACAAGTAATTGACTATATTAAAAATTTACACTTCGATAGGGATGATATAGAGTACTTAAGAGAATTAGAACTTTTTGATGAAGAGTTTTTAAAATATTTAGAAAACTTTAAATTTACTGGTAATATTTATGCTATTAAAGAAGGAACTGTTGTCTTTCCTATGGAGCCTTTATTAAAAGTAGAAGCGCCTATTATAGAAGCTCAACTTGTAGAGACTGCTATATTAAATATTATTAATCATCAAAGTTTAATTGCTACTAAAGCGTCACGTGTATGTGAAGCGGCTAAAGGGGATGCTGTTATGGAGTTTGGACTTAGAAGGGCACAAGGACCTGATGCTGGTGTATATGGGGCAAGAGCTGCAGTTATTGGAGGATGTGCTTCAACTAGTAATGTTTTAGCTGGTAAGAAGTTTAACATTCCTGTTGCAGGTACTCATGCTCACAGCTTTATTATGAGTTTTGATAGTGAATATGAGGCTTTTAAGAAATATGCAGAACTTTTTCCAAATAATGCAACTTTACTAGTAGATACTTATGATACTTTAAAGTCAGGTGTTCCTAATGCGATAAGAGTATTTAAAGAGTTAAAAGAACAAGGTAAGATGCCTAAAAAATATGGAATAAGACTTGATAGTGGGGATTTAGCATATCTATCTAAAAAGGCTAGAATTATGTTAGATGAAGCAGGATTTCCTGATGCTAGTATTTGTGCTTCTAATGACTTAGATGAATATTTAATTGAAGATTTAAAAAAACAGGGAGCGAAAATAAATCTTTGGGGAGTTGGTACAAGCTTAATTACTTCAAAAGATTGTCCTAGCTTTGGAGGAGTTTATAAACTAGCTGCTATTAAAAAGTCTGGAGAAATTATTCCTAAGATTAAACTAAGTGAAGATACTGTTAAAATTACTAATCCAGGAGATAAACAAATATTTAGATTCTATGATAAAGAGACTGGCAAAATTAGAGGAGATATTATTGGTTTTACACATGAAGAGTATGATGAAAATAAAGAAGTAACATTATTTGATCCAATAGATACTTGGAAAAAGAAAGAATTAGAGAAAGGTACTTATACAGTTAGAGAGTTGTTAGAACCAATATTCATAAATGGAGAATGTGTCTATAAAAGTGATAGTGTAATGAATATTAGAGACTATTGTACTAAAGAGAAAGAAACATTAAGTGAAGAGAATAAAAGATTTGTAAATCCTCATCCTGTTCATGTTGATTTAAGTTATGAGTTGTGGGATCTAAAGAATGAAATGATAAATGGGGGAAGAGTAAAGAAAATAGGGGGAATGAATCATAATGCGTAAAGAAAAACTAGAAGAGTTAAATGATTATATAAAAGAGTTAAAGACAGTAAAAAAGACTTTGGTATCTAGTGAATATATCTATGATGAAAAAAATATCAAAGCATCAAAAAAGAATTTATTATATTTAAAAAAGTGTCTATTAAGTTTATTACAAAAAGATATGCCAATTAAACGTAAAGGATATATGGATGTCAAAAAATATATGGTGGAACTTGGTAATGGTATGGTTGTTCCAAGAGAAAAGATTATTAAAGGTGGTGGTGATAAATCTGCAGCGATTGTTATGCCAGTAACTAAAGATAATAATGTTGTTTTAGTAGTACAATCTAGAAGTAGTACAAAAGAATCTGTTTGTGTGGAATTTCCTGCAGGCTATATTGAAGATGGAGAAAGTAGTGAATTTGGTGCAGAAAGAGAAGTTGTAGAGGAAACGGGATATGTTCCAAAAGAAATGATTTATTTAGATAAATTTTATCAAGACCAATCTTGTGGTGTATGCGCTTACAATTATAGTTATTTAGCATTAAATTGTGAAAAGAAGTATGAGCAAAATTTAGATTATAATGAAGCGATTCGCTATTTTGAATGTAGTGTTGATGAAGTTGTAGAATTAATGGAAAGAGGTTATATTACTGATATTCAAACAAAATATACTTTTAATTTAGCAAAGTCTTATGTATATCATTAAAAAAAATAAAAATAATAAAAAAGAGAAGGAGATTTTAAGAATGAAAGAATATGGATTTGTTAGAGTAGGGGCAATTGTTAATAAGTTAGTACTTGCTAGTCCTATAGAAAATGCTAAAGAAATAGTTAAAATGATTAGAAAAGCGGATAGTGAAGGGGTTTCAATTGTTACTACTCCTGAACTTTCTTTAACTGGTTATACTTGTGGTGATTTGTTCTTACAAGATAGTTTACTGGATCCTTTAGAAGATGCTTTAAGACTTATTCTTGATAAAACTAAAGATTTAGATATTATTTCTATTTTAGGAATGCCTATTAAATGTAATAATATGTTATTAAACTGTGCAGTTGTTATACAAAAAGGTGATATTTTGGGAATTGTTCCTAAAACTTATATTCCTAATTATAGCGAATTTTATGAGAAAAGATGGTTTTCAAGTAGTAAAGATTTAAAATCTAGAGAAGTTAAGTTACTAGAAAGAATCGTTCCTATTGGTTCTAATATTATATTTAAAGATAAAGAAAATGAAGATATTGCTTTTGCTATTGAAATATGTGAAGATTTATGGTCTATTATTTCTCCTAGTAATCATCATGCTTTAAATGGAGCATCTATTATCTTTAATCTTTCTAGTAGTAATGAAATTGTTGGTAAAGATAAGTATCGTAATAATTTAGTTAGTATCCAGTCATCTAAAACTAAATCTGCTTATATTTATGCAAGTAGTGGAATGATGGAATCTAGTTCTGATTTGGTATTTAGTGGTGCTTCTATGATTTATGAAAATGGGGTTAAACTTGCTTCTAATAAAAAGTTTGAGATTGAAAGTAATTTAATATATAGTGATATTGATGTAGATAGATTAGTTAATGAGAGAAGACGTAATAATAGTTATATGGAAGTATTTTTAGATGATGATGTTAGAGTAATAGATGTTTTAGTTAAGGAAAAGAATAATGAACTTTCAAGGAAATATAATAAGTATCCTTTTGTACCTAGTAATATTTTAGAAAGAAATGAGAGATGTGAAGAAATTATAGAAATACAAGCTTCTGCTCTTGCAAGACGTCTAATTCATTTAAATAATACAAAATGTGTAATAGGAATGTCTGGAGGACTTGATTCTACTCTTGCTTTTCTAGTTATTGTTCGGGCTTTTCAAAAACTTAATCGTGATTATAAAGATATTATAGGTATTACTATGCCTGGTTTTGGTACTACTGATAGAACTTATCAAAATGCTATAAATTTAGTAAAAGAATATGGGGCGACTTTAAAAGAAATTAGTATAAAAGAAGCATGTCTATTGCATATGAAAGATATTGGTTTAGATGTTAATGATAGGAGTATTACTTATGAAAATATCCAAGCAAGGGAGAGAACGCAAATATTAATGGATGTTGCAAATATGGTAGGGGGTATTGTTATTGGAACAGGAGATTTATCAGAACTTGCTTTAGGTTGGTGTACTTATAATGGAGATCATATGAGTATGTATTCTGTTAATTCTTCTATTCCTAAAACTTTGGTTAGATATTTAGTAGAATATTTTATGAGTATTAGTGAAGGTATGAGAAAAGAAGTATTAAAAGATATATTAGATACTCCAATATCTCCAGAGTTACTTCCTCCAACCAAAACTGGCAAAATGTTACAAACAACCGAGTCTTCTATTGGTCCTTATGTATTACATGACTTTTTCCTTTATCATCTTTTAAGATATGGAGCATCTTTTAAGAAAATATATTTCCTTGCTAAACTTACCTTTAAAAATGATTTTACAAGTGAAGAAATAAAAAAATGGTTAAAACTATTTGTTAAGCGTTTTTATAAAGGGCAGTTTAAAAGAAATGCTATACCTGATGGAGTAAAGGTTGGTACAGTTTCTTTATCTCCAAGAGGAGATTTAAGAATGCCTAGTGATGCAAGTTATGAGAGTATTATAGAAGAGTTAGATAAAAATTCTTAATATATTTTTGTATAAACATCTTTATTTCTGTTAACACTATAAAAGAAATGGAGACGTGATAATACTATGACTAATAAAAAATATGATTATTTAGTAAAAAAGCATACTCCTAAAGAGGATAAAGTAAAATATGACCTTATTGCTTTTCTAGTAGGAGGACTCTTAGGATTATTAGGAGAAACTTTAATTAGAGTCTATATCATGTTTTTTGATATTTCTCGTAATGATGCTTCTACTTATATGATAGTAACATTTATCTTTTTTGCTTCCCTTTTCACAGCTTTAGATTTCTTTGATAAATGGGTTAGTAAAGCTAAGGCAGGATTATTAATTCCAATAACTGGTTTTGCTCATTCTATGACAAGTTCTGCTTTAGATTATAAGAATGAAGGTCCTATATATGGTGTTGGTAGTAATGTCTTTAAACTAGCAGGATCTGTTATCTTCTATGGTGTAGTTTCTGCTTGGTTCTTTGGTCTTGTTAGATATTTATGGGAGGTTTTAGTATGATACTAAATTTTAGAAATGTTTATTTAGATAATGCTAGTACAGTATGTGGACCATATGAAGCGAAAGGACCTCTTTCTAAAAACTTTGATAAGAAATATACTGGTGATTTATACTGTAAAGAAAAGTCCTTTGAAAAAGCTGAGATTAGGCTTCTTGAAGATAGTATTAAAATATTACTTAAGAAGACAAAACTAACTCCTAAAGATATAGATTTAATTATATCAGGTGATCTTTTAAATCAAATTACCTCATCATGTTATGGAGCCTTAAACCTAAAAAGTCCTTTTCTTGGTATTTATACAGCATGTGCTACTAGTATTGAGGGAATGTTAATAGCATCTACTTTTATAGATAGTGGAAAAGTAAATAATGCTCTTATTTCTTGTTCATCTCATAATATGTCAAGTGAGAAACAATTTAGAAATCCTACTGAATATGGTTCTCCTAAACCAATGACGGCAACTTTTACAGCGACTGGTGGGGCAAGTGTTCTTCTATCTAATAAACCAAGTAAGATAAGAGTTGTAAATGGACTTATTGGAACTATTGTAGATTATAACCAAAAGGATGCTTTTAATATGGGAGCTGCTATGGCAGGTGCTGCTGCTGATACTCTTTATAAATATTTAAGTGAAACTAATACTAAAGCAAGTGATTATGATTTAATATTAACTGGTGATTTAGGAAAGTATGGTAAAGAAATTTTAAAAGAGTTAATGCTTAGTGAATATAATATAGATTTATCTAAAAATTATAATGATTGTGGTACGATGTTATATGATTTAGAAAACCAAAAAGAAGTAATGGCAGGAGGTAGTGGCCCTGTATGTTCAGCTTTAGTTAATTATAGTACTATCATAAAAGGTCTTATGGAAAACAAATATAAAAAAGTATTGTTAATTGCAACAGGAGCTTTATTTTCTCCTACTATGCTATTTCAAAAGATGAATATCTTATCTATTGCAAATCTTATATGTTTGGAGGCGATATAGATGTATTTTATAAATTCATTTCTTTTCTGTGGACTTGTTTGTTTAATAGCAGAGTTAATTTTAGATAATACAAAACTAACTCCAGGACATATAACAGCAATGTTTGTAGTAATAGGAGCAGGACTTGATGCTTTTGGAATTTATGACTTTTTTATCGCTAAAGTAGGAGGAGGAGCTCTTTTACCTATTACAAGTTTTGGTCACTCTTTAATTCATGGAGCCTTATTAGCAGCAGAATCACAGGGTATAATTGGTCTTTTGATGGGTATGTTTGATTTGACTGCAACAGGTATAACGGCAGCGATTATCTTTACCTTTGTCTTTACTTTAATTTTTAAAGCAAAAGATTAGTTTTCGTAAATAATAATAGTAGGAGGTGTATGATGAAACTTCTTTTGATACTATTATTATTTTTTTCTTGTTTAAATGTTTCGGCAAAAACTATTGTTACTCCTTATTTAAAGGTGGGAGAAGTTTCTTCTAATTATAAAATTAAGGATAATGAAAAAATAGAAGAAGTTCCTTATTATAAACAAGAAAAAATTAATAAAGATTTTAAATATTTAGAAAGTGCTACTAAAGAATATACTATTAAAAGTAATGAAGTAAAGTATGGAGAATATGGTAATTATCAAAAAAAGAGGCTTGATAATAAAAATCTAGATGAAGATATTAAGAAGGTATATTATTATCAAGATTTAAAAAGAATAGATAATTTAACTATTAAGAACATTGATAAACTTCTTATTACTAAGATAACTTTAAAATATAAAGATAATATTATTTATCAGTCTAGTGATTTAAAAAAAGAATATAAAATTAATCTACCTAAGAAATATAGTCCTATCTATTTAACTTTAGACATAACTTGTTTTTTAAATCAAGGAGATACGAAGGGAAGCTTTTTAATAGAGAGTGATAACTATGTAAATAGAAATATTAAAGTTACTGATAAGGGCTTTAATAGTTTAAATATTAAATTAATTAATTGTTTAGAAAGAACTCTTTATGATAAAGAAATTAAGACTACTAATAATATAGATGATAAATTTTATATAAATGTTATTTCTAAAGATACAATGTACCGTTATCGCAAAAAATACTATAAGTATTATAAAGATGAATCAAAGATAGATGATAAAGTATTACCTGGTTATAAAGTTGTTAGTACCTTTAATAAGTATTATCTTTATCGTAAAGAGATAATAGAAGTTTATGATAATATAATTCTTAATAATTATTTAGACTTAGATAAAGTAATTAAAACTAGTACTATTCCTCTTAGTAAATTAGAATTTAACTATGATAATAATTGTGGATCTACAGTTCTATCTATTAAATATAAAGATTTTAAAGTAGAGGTAGATGTTATTTTTAATTGTGATAATTATCCTAAAAGTAAAGTAAAAATAGGTAAAACAAAGTCTTTTAAAAGAGAATTATTTGCTATTTTGTTTAAGACAATTTTCTTAAAAAAATTGTAGGTTGAAATTAATAACTAGTTATGTCGAAGTCCTTGTTTGTTAAGTTAAATTTATTTATTATTAAGGCAAATAGAAAGGATATGTTTTTATGCAAGAAGAAGCCTTGAATTATGTTGGTCTTGTTAGAAGTATTACTAGTAAGTATAGTTTTAGGAGTGATTATGATGACTTGTTTCAAGCAGGAATGTTAGGATTACAGACAGCTTTACAAAAGTATGATAGTAGTAAAGAAACAGACTTTGCAGATTATGCTTATCTATGGATAAAAGGAGAAGTGTTGAAAGCTGTTAATAATGATTATCAAGTTCATATTCCTAATGATGTTTATAAGCTTTCTAAAGATATTAAAGAAACAAGAGAATACTTATCACAAAATTTAGGAAGAGAACCTACTAATTCAGAAATAGCATATTTTTTAGAAATTGATGAAGAAAAGATTATTAGTGTTATGAATGCTATTACAGTTCCCTATAGTTTAGATAATAATTACTTGGATGATGATTATAATCTATATAATAAAATCGCTCTAATAGAAAAGGGTTATGATGTAGGAGTACTCGATTTAAAAGAAGCGATTATGGGACTTGAGGAAAGTGAAAGAGCCTTAATAACTTCAAGATACTATCAAGATATGACCCAAAAAGAAACAGCTGAGTCTCTTGGTTTATCTCAAGTTCAAGTAAGTAGAAAAGAAAGTAAGATATTAGAAAAGTTAAAGAGTAAAGTTGCCTAATATTTATTACTTACTTTTTTCTTTTATTTTTTTATAAATATAAGTGATTACTAAGATGCCTAATAATATATAGATAGGTATCTTTAATTTTTTTACAAAGTTATCTAAAATAATCCAGTTATTACCTAGAGCATATCCTACATAGACAAAGGCAAAGGTCCAAGGAATACTACCTAAGGTGGTATAAATAACAAACTTTAAAAATGGTACTTTACTTACTCCCATAGGTAGAGATATAAGAGTTCTAATAATAGGAAAGTTTCTTCCAATAAAAGCAGCCCAGGGTCCATATTTATTAAACCATCTATCACATTTATCTATGTCTTCTTCTTTCATAAAGAAAAATTTACCATAAGTCTTTATAAATGGTCTTCCTCCAAAGTATCCAAAAGCATAAATAATAATGGCACAAAATACACTACCAAGTACTCCTATTAATAAAGCCATAGAAAAAGAAAAGAAGCCTCTACCTGCAAGAATACCTGCTGTTGCAAGTATAAGTTCACTTGGAATAATAATTATAACTGCTTCCAGTACCATTCCAATAAACATGCCTAGATATCCTAAATTGGTCATTAAAGAAGTAATATAAGAATCCATTGTATCACCTTTAATTAAATATATGTAAAAAAATGATTGTTTATCTCTTAAATATTACGTATAATTTTAGTAAATAATAATAGGGGAGATAGTGATATTATGAAGATTAAACCTATTAGAGTCTTAATTGTTGTAACTATATTTATTTGTATAGTATCTATAATTAGTGGTATTTATATTTATAGTGATATGAAAGAAAGAAAAGAAGCCTCTTTAGATGTGATAAGAGTTAGAAATTTTTTAAATGAAAAGGAAGAGACTTTAACTAAAATAAAATCTAATTATGGAAGTGCTGTTAAGACTACTAAAGATACTAAACTTTATATAAATGATAATGGTAAATATAAAAAGAAAGGTAGTATAAATAAAGATGTTATTTTAGAACTTGAATCTATTGATAATATTAGTTTAGATAATAAATATTTTAAATTATTAGGTAGTGATTATTATGTGTCTTATAAAGATGTAATGCCTACTACTGATGCTATTAATAAAAGATATCTTAATTATATAGAGTTTTCATTAGAAGTTACTACTAAAGAAAATGTTGTTTATTATGATGAGAATTTTAATGAGTTGTTTACAATAAATACCCCTGTAACTTCCAAGGTTATTGTTAATTTAGATGATTATTATGGAATATCTTTATTATCAAGATTAGTATATGTAAAAAAAGAAGATGTTAGTAAAGTGATAGAAGTAGATAGTGCTAAAGAGATGGCAGAGTCTGTTCCTGCGATACTTTATCATTTTATCTATTTAGATGGTGATACTAGTTGTAACGATATTATTTGTCATAGTGAAGAACAGATAGACTCTCATTTTAAGTTTTTATCTGATAATGATGTTTTTACACTAAACACCAGTGAAGTATTAAGTTTTATAAAGGGTGAGATTAATCTTCCTAAGAAGTCTATTTTAATTACAATTGATGATGGGGCGAGGGCAGAGAACTTTATTCCATTTTTAGAAAAGTATGGTTTAAATGCAACATTATTTTTGGTTAGTTCTTGGTATCCGGTTAGTAAATTTTCATCTCCTTACTTGGAGATAGCCAGTCATACTCATAATATGCATACGACTGGTGTTTGTCCTACTGGTCAAGGTGGTGGGATTAATTGTTTACCTGAAAGTGAGATCTTAAATGATTTAAAACTTAGTAGAGAAACATTGAATAATACAAAAGCATTTTGTTTTCCTTTTTATGAGTACAGTAATTATTCTATTAATTTAGTAAAAGAAGCAGGTTTTGAAATGGCTTTTATTGGTGGCTCTACCAAAATAAAAAAGGGAATAGATCCTTATAAAATACCAAGATATCCTATTTTAAGTAGTTTTGGTGTAGATTATATAAGTAATTTAGTATTAGGTTAATATTTACGAAAACTCGTAACTAATTTATTACATATTTTTCTTGTTATGCAGAAATTAATGTGATACTATATTTGTAGGAACATTTATGTGGGTGTCGCCTCCTATTCTATAGGAAAGGAGGACGCAAAAGTGAAGATGAAAACTTTTATATTAAAGCTTTTAAAGTCTGTCGCTTTGGTTGTTATAAGTCTTGCTTTATTAATCGTGGCTATAAAAATATAAGACACTCCGCATAAGAGTGTCGTTTTCAATATTTATGAGGTGACATTCGAGTGTCAAAATAAATGTTCCTCATTTTTTTATTTTATGTAAATTTCTTTTACATATTCATAGTATCATAAATATTAACTTTTGTCAAAAATTTAACTTAACTTTATTACTTTATTATTTTTTCTAGTATTAGATTAATAATTATTATATAATAAAATTATGGGAGGGTGTTATTATGACAGTAGTAAAATCCATTATGAGGGAAGAAATTAAAAAAATAGGTTTTGATTTACCTATTGAACTAAGTTTAATTGGGCTGGAAGAAGGAGTAGTTTTATATCAAGTGCATAAAATAGGAGTATCTAATGAAAATAGTTATTTATATACTGATTTAGATGGTAATATTTTATTCTCTAAAAATACTTTTAAATATGCAACACCATTTCAAGACTCTTTAGCATACGTTATAATGCATAATAATAAGCATTATATTATTGATATCAAAACTAAAGAATTAGTTGAAATACCAATGATTAATAAACCATGGAAAAATATAAATGGATTTAGAAATGGTAATTTAGCAGTTTTAGATGAAAAAAGTAAAAAATGGGGAAGTTATTTCTATGACAGAAATGAGAATATATTTCATAAAGATATTCCACCTATTTGGAATGCTTTAGAATTTTCTCGTGATAAAGATATTGTATATGCTGGTATTAGTAATGTTCAACAACCTTGTACATCTAATTATGATGTTCAAACTAAATGGAGTGAGATAACTGATTTAGAACTTACTATAAGTGCTATTAGTATGTTGAAAGATTATGCCTATGATTTAAAATATTATAAATATATTATAGATACTTATAAAATAGCAATAGCTCAAGATAAAATTAGATATATAAGAGAAAAGATATCTATGTTTAAACAAAATGAAGAAACTGAAAAAATATTATCAACACCATATAATCTATCTGATTATTACTTTGAGGAAAAGGTTAAATATAGTAGGGATAATAATGTTAATCTAGCTATTAGTGATGACGAAAGTTTAGGGAATTATCAAAAGAAGTTATGTAAAATAATTACTCATAACTAAATATAATAATTTGTGAAAACCCGTATTATGAAGGATACGGGTTTTAAATTATTCTATATATGAATATTTCTTCATGTATACGTTGTAATATAATTTTTTCTAAATAGGGTTAATTTAAGTTAGGAAATCCCGTTTGGATATCCCGATTTTATTAATTGATAAGCAACAAAGGTGAACTTTGTTG
>CALVPN010000008.1 GCA_944351375.1 uncultured Bacilli bacterium
GGTTTAAATCAATAATACTTCTTTACAAATTATTTCCCGGGAAATAATTTTAGCACTTCTCTATATAAAATTAAATACTTTCTTCATATGTTCCACGTGAAACATTAAGTACTATCACAATATATAGATTTAAATCAATAATACCTATTTACAAATTATTTCCCGGGAAATAATTCCAGTACTTCTCCATATAAAATTAAATGTTTCCTTTATATATTCCGCGTGAAACATTAGATACTATTACAATATATAGGTTTAAATTAATACTACTTCTTTACAAATTATTTCCCGGGAAATAATTCCAGTACTTCTCTATATAAAACTTAATACTTTCTTCATATGTTTCACGTGGAACATTAAATATTATTATAAAATAATGATCTAAATTAATACTTTTTCTTTATAGATTATTTCCCAGGAAATAATTCCAGTACTTCTCTATATAAAATTAAATACTTTCTTCATATGTTTCACGTGGAACATTAAGTACTATTATAAAATATTGTTCTAAATTAATACTATTTTTTTACAAATTATTTCCCGGGAAATAATTTTAGTACTTCTCTATATAAAATTAAATGTTTCCTTTATATGTTTCAAGTGGAACATTAAGTACTATTATAAAATATTGTTCTAAATTAATACTATTTTTTTACAAATTATTTCCCGGGAAATAATTTTAGTACTTCTCTATATAAAATTAAATACTTTCTTCATACGTTTCACGTGAAACATTAACTACAAACTAAAATTTAAACAATTAAAAAAAGAAGAAATTATTCTTCATTAACAATTTCTTCTTCATCTTTATCCACAACTGTAACTGTTGCTACCTTTTGTTCATCCTTCAAATGAATCAATCTAACTCCTTGTGTTGCCCTCTTCAAAGTAGATATCTGTTCCATTGGCATTCTCATAACAACACCATTATCTGTAATAATCATTACGTCCTTTTTATCACTTTCATCAGCACCAACACAATTAAGAGAAATCATAGAGCCATTCTTATCAGTCATATTTAAAGCCTTAACACCTTTGCTTCCTCTATGAGTTAGTCTATATTCATTAATACATGTTTTCTTACCATAACCATTCTCAGTAACAATTAACACTTCTTGATTATCAGTAACAACATTTGCACCTACGACAATACATCCATCAAGATCAATTCCTTTAACTCCAGTAGTACCACGACCCATAGAACGTATTTCATTTTCCACAAATCTTACCATTCTACCATTACTTGCACCAATTATAACTTCATTTTCACCAGTAGTTTTATCCACAGCTATTAATTCATCATTATCTTTAAGTACTATTGCAATCTTTCCACTCTTACGAATATTATCGAATTCTTTTATCTCTGTACGTTTTACTAAGCCATTTTTGGTAACAAACAGTAAATATTTATAGTTTTCCACAGAAGGATCTAAACAAACTATCGAACTAATGTTCTCACCATTTTCTAGTGATAATAAGTTAACCACAGGTAGCCCTTTAGATTGACGACTAAACTCTGGAATCTCATATCCTTTAAGTCTGTACACTCTTCCTTTATTAGAGAAGAATAAGATATAATCGTGTGTTTTCATTGAAATTAAATGCTTAACAAAGTCTTCTTCATTTGTAGCCATTCCTTTAATACCAACTCCACCACGGTTTTGACTCTTATAAGTATCCGCTCTTAATCTCTTAATATAACCTTTATTAGTTAAAGTTATAATAACATCTTCTACTGGAATTAAAGACTCATCTTCAATATATTCAATCGCTGTCATATCAATATTAGTTCTTCTATCATCACCGTATTTATCTTTAATTTCTAAAAGTTCTGTCTTAATAACATTAAGAATCTTAGCATCACTACTTAAAATATCTTTTAAGTTTGCAATTAATTCAAGTAAATCATTAAGTTCATTTTCAATCTTTTCTCTTTCTAAACCAGTTAATCTTCTAAGCCTCATCTCTAAAATTGCATTCGCTTGAATTTCACTCAAACCAAACTTGCTCATTAAGCCATTTCTAGCCTCTTCATCAGACTTAGAACCTCTAATTAACTTAATTACTTCATCAATATGATCTAATGCTATCTTTAAACCTTCTAATATATGAACACGTTTTTCAGCATTATCTAAATCAAATTTAGTTCTTCTAATAATAACTTCTCTTTGGAAATCAATATATTTTGCAATAATATCTTTTAAACTTAATGTTTTAGGAACCCCTTGGTCTAACATTAAGAAGATTATTCCATAACTAGTTTGAAATTGTGTATGTTTATAAAGCTTATTTAACACAACTTGTGCATTTGCATCCTTCTTCAACGTAATAGTTATCTTAATACCATCTTTTAAATCAGAATGATAATCAGAAATACCTTCTATTGTCTTATTATGAACAAGTTCTGCAACTTTATTTTTTAATTCAGAAGTATTAACACCATAAGGAACTTCATCAATAATTATATATTGTCTACCATTCTTCTCTTCAATTTGTGCCTTACTTCTAATAGTAATAGTTCCTCTACCAGTTTCATAAGCCTTTTTAATACCGCTATTTCCAAGTATTGATGCCCCAGTTGGAAAATCTGGACCTTTAATATATTGCATTAAACCATCAACATCAATATCAGGATTATCAATGTATGCAACACAACCATCTATAACCTCTTTTAAGTTATGAGGAGGTATATTAGTTGCCATACCAACTGCAATACCGGTAGTACCATTAACTAAAATATTAGGAAAACGTGATGGTAAAACTACAGGCTCTTTAGAAGATTCATCAAAGTTAGACATAAAATCAACTGTATTTTTATTAATATTTCTTAATAATTCAAGAGAAATCTTTGAAAGTCTAGCCTCGGTATAACGCATTGCCGCTGCACCATAACCTTCAATATTACCAAAGTTTCCGTGCCCATCAATTAACATATATCTATAAGAGAAATCTTGGGCCATTCTAACCATCGCTTCATAAATTGAACTATCACCATGTGGATGATAATTACCCATAACTTCTCCGACTGTTTTAGCACACTTCTTATGAGGTTTATCAGGAGTATAACCAGACTCAAACATTGAATATAAAATACGACGATGAACAGGCTTTAAACCATCTCTTAAATCAGGTATCGCTCTTGATGTAATAACACTCATCGAATAATCAAGAAATGAATCTTTTACTTCTTTTACTATATTATTTTGTTCTAATCTATCCATAACTTACCTCCTAAACATCAATCTTCGCATAAGTTGCATTTTCTTCAATAAATTCACGTCTTGGAGCTACTTCTTCACCCATAAGCTCAGAAAATACTTCATCCGCTGCAACTGCATCATCTATTGTAATTTGTCTTAAAACACGTTTACTAATATCCATAGTTGTTTCATTTAACTCTTCAGCATCCATTTCTCCTAAACCTTTCATACGAGTTATTTCATATTTTGTATTAGGAGCAAGTGTTGCCAAATATTCAGCACGTTCTGCTTCATCTAAAACATATTTACGTGTTTTTCCATGTGTAATTCTATAAAGTGGAGGTTGTGCTGCATAGACATGACCTTCTTCTACAATAGGTCTAAAGAAACGATAAAATAATGTTAAAAGCAAAACTCTAATATGTGAACCATCAACATCAGCATCGGTCATTATAATGATTTTATTATAACGAAGTTTAGAAATATCAAATTCTTCCCCTATTCCTGTACCAAAAGCTGTAATAATAGTTCTAATTTCTTCATTAGATAAAGCCCTATCAAGTCTTGCTTTCTCAACATTTAAAATCTTACCACGTAAAGGTAAAATCGCTTGTGTCATACTATTTCTTCCTTTAATAGCAGAACCACCTGCAGAGTCACCCTCGACTAAGAATATTTCACATTCTGAGGCATCCTTACTCTTACAATCATTAAGTTTACCCCACACATTAGTCATATCTAAGTCACCCTTACGACGAGTTAACTCTCTTGCTTTCTTTGCTGCAACACGTGCCCTAGATGCAGTTATACACTTTTCTATAATAATTTTCGCTTCATCAGGATGTTCTAATAAAAATCTTTCAAAAGGTTCTGAAAAAATCTTATCAGCAACACTTCTAACTTCACTATTACCAAGTTTTGTCTTAGTTTGACCTTCAAACTGTGGATTAGGATGTTTAATTGATATTATCATTGTAATACCTTCTTTTACATCATCACCTGTTAAAGAATCATCTTTATCTTTTAATAAATTATTATTTTGTGCATACTTATTTAAAATTCTTGTTAATGCACGTCTTACACCATCTTCATGAGTTCCACCCTCTGGTGTCGTAATATTATTAACAAATGAATATATCGCTGCATTATATGATTCATTATATTGTAAAGCTACCTCTAATGATATATCTTGCATAACTCCAGATATATCAATGATTGTAGGATGAATTGCATTCTTATTTTTATTAAGCATCTCTACATACTCACGAATACCACCTTCATAATGGAAACTATCTTTTTTAGGATCTTCCCTATCATCATATAAAGTAATACGAAGTCCTCTATTTAAGAAAGCTAACTCACGAAGTCTTGTTTTCAAAATATCATAATCATATACAGTAGTATCAGTAAATATTTGATCATCTGGTTTAAAAGTAACAGTAGTACCAGTTCTATTAATATCACATTCTTCTATAACTTTTAAAGGCTCAACAGCCTTACCACCTGTTTGATATCTTTGGTAATATACTTTACCATCACGATAAACCTTAACTTCTAGCCAATCAGATAAAGCATTAACTACACTTGCACCAACACCATGTAATCCACCTGATACTTTATATCCTCCACCACCGAACTTACCTCCAGCATGAAGCACTGTATAAACAGTTTCTACTGTACTCTTACCAGTCTTAGGATGGATATCAACAGGAATACCTCTACCATCATCTTTTACTGTAATACTATTATCTTTATTAATAGTAACTTCAATATGTGTACAATATCCTGCTAAAGCTTCATCAATAGCATTATCAACAATTTCCCATACTAAATGATGAAGTCCTCTAGAACTAGTAGAACCAATATACATACCAGGTCTTTTTCTAACAGCTTCTAATCCTTCAAGTACCTGTATTGCTGAAGAATCATAATTATTCTCTACCTTTTCTTCCATACTTTAACTCCTCTCCACTTTTCCATCATTAACTTTAAAGATAATTGCACTATCTAAAGTTTTCTTGGAAATATTTTTTAAATCAGTTGTTGTTATAATACTTTGAATATCTTCACTAACATATTTTAAAAGCTTATTTCTCTTATTTAAATCAAGTTCACTAAAAATATCATCTAAAAGAAGTACTGGATTACTACCATTATTTTCTTTAAATATTGGAATAGAAGAAAGTTTATAAGCTAATACAGCGCATTTTTGCTGTCCCTGTGACGCATAAATCTTCATATCAGTATTATTATCCATAATAAAGCAAAAATCGTCTCTATGAGGCCCAAATAGCGTCATACCGGCATTTAGCTCTCTTCTATAGTTTTTTCTATAAGTATCAGTTAAAGACTTTCTTATCTCTTCTATTTCATAATTATTAATAACTATATTAGGTTTATATTCTATCTTTATAACTCTATTATCTTCTGTAATATTATTATAAATATCACTAATATAACTATTAATTAAAGATAGATACTCATATCTCTCTTGATAAATTAAAACAGCTTTCTCTACTAACTGATCTGTTAAAACATCTAAATAAGTCTTATCAGCTATTCCATTAGTAAATAATATTTTAAGATATTCATTACGTGTCTTTAAAATTTTATTATATTCATTATAAGTAACTAAATAAGAATAAGAAATTTGTGACAAAGTCATATTAAGTAAATTTCTCCTAATACTAGGTGATCCCTTTATAATATCCAAATCATTAGGTGTAAAAACAACAATATTTAAATTAGAAATGTAGTCTGCATATTTTTTAACTTTTTTATCATTAACAAAGATATTTTTATCTTTCTCTAAAAACTCTATCTTTAAGTCTTTTATCTGCTTATTATTTAAGACTCTACCCTCTATAACTGCTTTCTTTCTATTAAATTTAATAACATCACTATCAAGTCCATTTCTAAAAGATTTTGTTAATCCTAATATAGCGATAGATTCTAAAATATTTGTCTTTCCACTAGCATTATTTCCAATAAAAATATTCATTTTACTACCTAAAGTTATATTAAATCTGTCATAATTACGAAAATTCGTAACTTTTAAGGACCTAATTATCATAATTGCCTAAAAAAACGACCATATAATCACCTACACCCTATTTTAGTACTCCTATACACGCAAGAATATTATATCATGTTTACCCCTAAATAAACAGAAAAAAAGCAATTATTTTGCTTTTTCTTTTCGATTTCTTATAATAGATTCTAATCTACTTGCTCTCATAACTTGATTATTAAATGAATAGTATGAAACATCAACGGTCATTACTTTATTATTTTTAAATAATATTTCTGTTTTATTTTTACCAACTTTCCTATAATCTTTAATATTACCTAAAGAAATCCAAGTACAACTATCATCTAAAGGACTACTAGTAGGAAAAAAGATTATATTTCTTGTATCCTCTACTAATATTGGTAACTTATAACTACTATTTAAAATATCTTTAGATCCATCTTTTCTTCCAGGATAGGAACTCCCAAAATACTTACAACTATAATCAAGTATCTCAAGAGGTGTTTTATTAACTTCATATTTAAAGTCATCCTCAAGAACCATTGAACTCCATACATCATCCGGCATAATAGCAAGCGTCTCTTCATTAATTTCATAATCTTTCATAAACCAAAATCCCCTTTCAAAAGCAATTAATTTGCTTTGCTATCAGTCTACTATATTATATTGTCGAAAAAGATATTTTTTTGTCACAAAAATAAAAAAAAAGTAAAATTTTCTTACTTTTTCTTGCAAATTTTTAAATTTTAATAAGTTCTAATAGGTAAAACTAATTGAGTTAAACTTTCATCTTCATCACTTTTTAATAAAATTGGTTTAATTTCTCCAACAAAATATAATTCTACAGTTTCTGTATTAAAAGATTTTAAAGCATCCATCATATATTTAGAACTAAAAGAAACTTTAACATCAATTTCTTGATCTTTTGTAATAGTCATCTTCTCTTCTACTCTACCAATCTCCGCACTTGATGATTTCATAATTAAATTATTACCATCAGTTTCAAGTGTTACTGTATTTTTATCTTTATCACTAGTTAAAATACTAACTCTATCCACAACATCATAGAAATTATTAATATTAAAATGAAGTTTAACAAGATGATCTTTAGGTAATAAGTTAGATGTATTAGGATATGTTCCATTAATTAATCTAGATTGAAATAAAAGATTTTGATATTTAAATAAAATTTTATTATTAAATATATGAATTTCTACAATCTCATCACTATCATCAATTATTCTCGTAAATTCTACTAAATTACGACTAGGAATAACAATATTTTGATTTTCTTTACTTATCTTATCTAATTTTATAACTTTTCTAGCTAATCTATAAGAATCAGTTGCATTACATTCTAACATATCTCCTGTTATATTAAAGTTAATACCATTTAATATAGCTTTATTCTCATCAATAGAAGTAGCAAAAGCTGTTTGATTAACAATTTCTTTTAAAACACTAGGAGAAAGTTCTATATGACTTTTACTCTCTCCTAAATCTATATTAGGATATTCACTTTCACTAATACCATTTAAATTAAATTCACTATTTTCTGTGTAAATAAGTATTTTAAGTTCATCTACTACTTCTATATTAATATATTTATCAGGTAATTTTCTAACTATATCAGAAATATACTTACCTTGAATAATAATACTCCCCTCTTCTTTTACTTTAATAATCTCTTCATCATCACAGTTTATAAAAGTTTGAATAGTAATATCATTATCACTAGCTGTTAAAATTAATTTCTTATTAGTAAGTTCAAATTTAATACCTGCTAAAACAGGAATAACATTTCTACTTGAGATAGCTTTACTTACTTTATTAATCGCTTCCATTAACACTTCTTTTTTTATTGTAAATTTCATTATTTATTCCTTCTTTCTTAATATATATTTTTATTTATAGAGTGGAAAATGTGGAAAACACCATTTTTCCTTTATATTATAACATAAATTTTTAAAGCAATGCTTGTGGATAAAAAGTTTAAAACTAAAACTTATCAACATCTCATGGTTTTAAATCATCTTCTAACTTTTTTATAATCCCTGCTAAATCACTATTATTTTTTATTTCTTGTTCAATTTTCTCAACGGAGTGCATAACTGTAGAGTGATCCTTTCCTCCAAACTCTGTTCCTATCTTAGGGAAAGATTCACTTGTAAGTTTTCTACACAAATACATTGCAATTTGTCTTGGGAAAGCAATATTACTACTTCTTTTCTTACTTCTTATATCTTCAACAGATATCTGAAAGTACTCTGCCACTATCTTTTGAATCCTAGTAATATCATTCTTTTCACTAAGTCCTTTACTAATAAAGTCTTTCAAAGCCTCAATAGCAAGATTGATATCTATCTTAGCCCCTCCCATAATAGTTGAATATGCAACAAGTCTAGTGATAGAGCCTTCTAGTTGTCTTACATCACTTCCCATATTAGAAGCAATGTATTCAATGACATCTTCTGGTATTTCTGCTTCAAAGTTACCTGCTATTATTTTCTTACGAAGAATCTCTTTTCTAAGTTCAAAGTCAGGTGGATAAATATTAACAGTAAGTCCCCAACAAAACCTTGTTCTAAGACGTTCCTCTAATAGTTTCAAGTCATTAGGAGATCTATCTGATGAGATAATTATCTGTTTAGAGTCATTATATAGATTAGTAAAGGTGTGGAAAAACTCTTGTTGCGTCTGTGTCGCCCCACCTAAGAACTGAATATCATCAATTATCAAGACATCAATATTCCTATATTTATTTTTAAAGAAGTCTATATAATTGAAATTAGTCCCCTTCTCGTCTTTCTTATTAATACCAACAAAATCATCTCTAAATTGATCACTTGTAACATAAAGAACCTTTCTATTAGAATTATCCACAATATAATTACCTATCGCATGCATTAAATGGGTCTTCCCTAACCCACTATTTCCATAGATAAACAAAGGATTATACATTTTACCAGGATTTTCAGCAACAGATAAGGCCGCTGCTTGAGCAAACTTATTACTATTACCTACTATAAAGTTTTCAAAATTATATTTTGGATTTAAATTAGATTGGTTTTTAAAAGATTTGGGAACACCCTCTTCTCTTACCTTTTCTTCTTCTTCCCTTTTAGAATTTATCTCATCAGGAAGTAAGAACTCTAAATCAAAGTTAGTCCCAGTTACTTTGTTTAAAGCAACTTTAATAAGATCAAAGTAATTATCAGATAAATGTTTTTTATGAATAGACATAGGTACTTCAATAGTCGCTACCCCATTATCTAGTTCTACAAGTTTAACATCACTAAACCAAGTGTCGAAAGCTAGGGATGAAAGTTCATCTTTTATTTCTTTAAGAACATTTTGCCATAGAATTTCGACATTCACCCTATCACCTCCCACCTGAATTTCATAAATTACCATTATAATACTCTAAATTTGTGGAAAAAGAAATAGCAAATTTTAATTTTTTACTTTTCCACAATTTTTCGACAAATTTCTCCACAGTTTAAATCGACAAATATCAACAAAAAATAGAGTTTTCCACATTTTCCACAAATTTTAAATTCACAAGTTAATATTTCTTTTCCACACCATGTGGAAATAGTGGATAAAGATATTTTCTAAAATTGTAGAAATAAAAAAATCAATATGATAGAATAAAAAAGAGATGAGAAATACTAATTATGTCATATTTAGGTGAATTCACATTAGAAGAAATAGAGAGAATGAAAAGAAGAGTATGTGATCCAACACTTAATGAAGAACTTGGTATTAAATTAACATATGTCGCTCCTTTAAAGTCATTAGGGGAAAACGACGATTTATTTCAAGGCTTTATCTTTAATTATAATAATGATGAGACAAATGAGAATGAAGATAAAAAAGGTAGAAGTAGATAAAATAATTTCTTGACAAAGATATGAACTACCTATTATAATAATGTAGATTTCAAGTCTGGAGGTGTTATAATGAAAAGAACATATCAACCAAATAAAAGAAGAAGAGCAAAGAAACATGGATTCTTCGCACGTAAAGCAAGTGCTGGTAATATTTTAAATAGTCGTCGTAAGAAGGGACGCAAAGAATTAGTAAAATAAAATTCACTGTTTTTGCAGTGTTTTTTTAACTTTAGGACGTGATTAGATGAACAAGAAGTACATAGTAAAAGAAAGTAGAGTCTTTGATGAAGTAATAGAAACAGGTAAAAAGATTAAAAACTATAACTTCGTAATCTTTTTTAAAGAAAAGAAAGATTCTCCTACTAAATACGGAATAACCGTTCCTAAGAAAGTAGGGAAGGCTCATATTAGAAATAATTTAAAAAGAAAAGTTAGGGCAATTATAAGAAACTATAACAAAAACTATGAAAAAAACTATAATTGTATTATAATAATAAGAAATAGCTGTCTTAGTCTCTCTTATCAAGAACTATCTAGCAGCTTACAATATTTATTAGATAAAATTAAGTAAGGAGCATTATATGAAGAAAAGAAAAATAAAATCAAAAATTATCATTGTAGTAATGTTACTATTTCTAGCAACAGGATGTACAACAACTTTAGTAGATAAAGATAATAAAGCAGTTCAAAATCTGGAAACAGGTCAATCATTAACAGAAAATATCCTATGTCAACCAGAAAATGAACAAACTAGAAAGTTATATGAAGAAAATGGTGTTAAATTAAAAGATTTACCAAAATGTTCAGAATTTACACCAGGAGATACCGAATATGATGGACTATGGACAGGAATATTTGTTAAACCACTAGCATTTTTAATCCTAACATTAGGTAAATATATAGGAAGTTTCGCTCTTAGTATAATAATAATTACTATTATAATAAGAATTATACTATTTCCATTTACAAGAAAAATGGCAGTTCAAAGTGAGATGATGAAAAAAGCCTCTCCAGAACTTGCTAGAATTCAAAAGAAATATGAAGGAAAAACAGACCAAGACTCTATGTTAAAACAAAATCAAGAAATGATGATGGTCTATAAAAAATATAATTTTAATCCTTTAACAAGTTGTTTAATATCATTTATTCAATTACCACTTTTATTTGCATTCTTAGAAGCAATAAATAGAGTACCAGCAATATTCGAAGAAAACTTCCTTGGAATTCAATTAGGAACAACTCCATTAGTAGGATTTGGTAGTAAAACATTTTATATGTATATAATTCTTCTACTTATAATTGGTGGTTCAACTATCTTTATGTTTAAGACAACAAGTAATAGTGCAACTGATTTTTCGATGAAGATGATGCCTATTATGATGAGTGTAATCATTATTATAACAGCATTCTTTATGCCATCCGCTTTAGGAATATATTGGTCAGTAGGTAATATATTCGCTATAGTTCAAAACATTGTTGTAATGAGGGGGATGGAAAAACATGATAAATAAACATAGTTACACTGGAAAAACATATGAAGAAGCAGTTAATAAAGCAAAAATTGATTTACAAGAACTAGAAGAAAACTTAATAATTAATACAAAAGAAGAGAAGAAAACAATTCTTTCTAAAAAAATTGAAATAGAAGTAATAGAAAAAAGGGAAGTAAAAGAGTATTTAAAAAAAGTTATAAAGAACCTTTTAAAAGATATGGGATTTGATGTAGATTTAGAAATAACTGTTAATAACGATACTCCAACTTATCGCCTATATTCTACTAATGATGCTTTATTAATAGGAAAAGATGGTAAAAATTTAAAAGCCTTAACAACTGTAGTAAATGCTATTCTTACAAAAGAAATAAATATTAACTATCGTTTCTTAATAGATGTTAGTGATTACAAAGAAAAAAATGATAAAAGAATAGAAAGACTTGCCAAAAAGTTAGCAAGAGAAGTAAAGCTGACTAAAGTAGAAGTAAAAATGGATTATATGAACTCATATCAAAGAAGACTTGTTCATAATATTTTAAACAATAACAAATATGTTTATACTGAAAGTGTAGGAGAAGAACCTAATCGCTGTGTTGTTATAAAACCTCGCGACTAGGTTTTTTTGTAAAGTTTTGACTAATTTCTAAAACTTTCCTTATTTAACCTTTACAGCCTTAGAAAACCTCAATATAATAATAAGACTGAAAAAGGAAAGGAAGGTGTTACATGCAAGAAGAAGTAACAGAAAATATAAATGATTTAGAATTTTTAAAGTTAGCAATAACTACTGAAATAGATAAAATAAAAATTAATATAGAGGAATTACTTGTTTATCCAAAAGTTCAAAACTATATTAGTTTAGTAGAAAAAAGAAAAAATTTAAAACAAAATAATATCTACAAAAATCCTCAAAAAGCAGAGCTTAAAGATAAAATAGCAAAATTACTTACCGAATATAAAGAGGTCAAACAATATGAAGAAAATATAAGAACATTAAAATACTATAATGAGGCATTAAAAAAATTAGAAGATTTAATCTCAAAAAATGGCATTATATATAATAAAGAAAAAAATGATAAAAAATATTATTCTTGTAAAACAATTTTAAAATATCTTTTAACTATCAAGAAAAAAGAAGGTTTACCTTTACAGACTGATATTGAAGAATTAAATAGATATATATGTGCTGTAAGAAATACTCTTCAAACTTATATTCACTATGAAGATGATAAAAAAGTTGATGAAATTTTAAGTTTTAAGATATATGAAAATCCTCATAATTATGATATAAAGAATGTAAGAGAACTACCGTCTTTAGATTTAGAATATCTATATGAAACAGATAATTTAACCGAAAGAGAAAAAGAAGCTTTCTTTGGAACTGAGGCTTATAAAGCTTTAGGCATATCTAAAGAACAAGATAAAGTAAAAAGAATAGGAGCAAAGAAAAATGTCTGATACAATAGTTGCAATTTCAACAAAATTAGGAGTAGGAGCGATATCCATAATAAGAGTAAGTGGTAAAGATTCTATAACTTTAGTAAATAAAATTTTTAGAGGAAAAGATTTAACTAAAGTAGAATCTCATACTATAAATTATGGTTTTATTAATAATGGCAAAGAAGATATAGATGAAGTATTAGTAACAGTTATGAGGTCTCCTAAAACTTTTACAAGAGAAGATGTTGTTGAAATAAATTGTCATGGAGGAATCGCTACTACGCTTAGTATCTTTGAACTACTAATAGAAAAAGGAGCAAGGAAAGCTGAAAAAGGGGAGTTTACGAAAAGAGCCTTTCTTAATGGTAGAATAGATTTAACACAAGCTGAATCAGTAATGGACTTAATAGATAGTAAGACTGATAATAGTAGAAAACTAGCATTATCATCACTAGAAGGTTCCCTAAAGAAATATATCAATAGTTTTAGAGATAAATTAAAACATGTTATAGCAAACATTGAAGTAAATATAGATTATCCTGAGTACTATGATATAGAAGAAGTTACTAAGAAAGAATTAAAAGAAGTAATAACTGATCTTGAAAAAGATTTACAAAACTTAGTAAAAAAATCAGAAGAAAGACAAATTATCAAAAATGGTATTAAGACTATTATTATAGGTAGACCTAATGTCGGAAAGAGTAGTATCTTAAATAGATTTCTAAAAGAAGATAAAGCTATTGTCACAGATATTGAAGGAACAACAAGAGATATTGTAGAAGGTAGTATTATCTTTGATGGCATAGAATTATCTTTAATAGATACAGCAGGTATAAGAGATACAGATAACTTAGCAGAAAAAATAGGAGTAGAGAAAAGTTTATCTTTAATTGATAATGCTAACCTTATTATAGTAGTACTTAACTCTAGTGAAGAGTTAAATGATAATGATAAGTTCATTTTAGATAAAGTAAAAGATAAAAATCCAATTATAGTTTTAAATAAGAATGATTTACCTAAGAAAATTGATACAGATAAGTTAGACTTTAAACATATTGTAAGTACTAATACTAATACCCTAGATGGAATAGAACCATTAAAAGAAGAAATAAAGAGTATGTTTAAACTATCAGAAATAAAAGAAGATGATTACACTTATCTTGCTAATGAAAGACAATTAACTCTTGCTAAAAAAGCCCTTAAGAGTTTAGGCGATGCTAAAGTTAGTTTAGAATCTGATGAACCTGTTGATATAATAGAAATAGACTTAAAAGAAGTATTTGATATTTTAGGTTCCATTACAGGAGAAAGTTATAGTGATGAACTATTAGATGAGTTATTTGCAAACTTCTGTGTAGGAAAATAGAAAAAGAAAGACGTGATGTTAGATGAATTATGAAGTAGTTGTTGTAGGAGGAGGACATGCCGGTATAGAAGCATGTCTTGCTAGTGCGAGACTTAACCACAAGACACTTTTAGTAACTGGTAATATTGATAATATTGCCGACATGCCTTGTAATCCTTCCATAGGAGGTCCTGCTAAAGGAATAGTCGTAAGAGAAATAGATGCCTTAGGTGGGGAAATGGCTAAAAACACTGATAAGAGTTCTTTACAAATGAAAATGTTAAATACTAAAAAAGGACCTGCTGTTAGAGCCTTACGTGCTCAAGCAGATAAAGTTATTTATAAAGAAGAAATGTTAAAGACTCTAAATAGTCAAGATAACTTAGATATTAAAGAAGGATTAGTGAAAGAACTTATTATAAAAGATAACAAAGCAAGTGGAGTAGTATTAGAAAGTGGCGAAGAAATAAGTTCTAAAGCCGTAATTTTAACAACAGGAACATATTTAAAAGGAGCAATATTAGTAGGGGACAAAAAGACAGCAGGTGGTCCTCATGGTGAAAAAGCTAGCAACTACTTAAGTCCTTTCTTAAAAGATTTAGGCTTTAATATCTTAAGATTAAAAACAGGAACTCCTCCACGTATTGAAAAGAGTAGTGTTGATTTTTCTAAAATGCAAGAAGAATTAGGAAGTAGAGAAGATATAACATTCTCATATGATAATGATACAGCTCTTGCTTATAAATACCAATTACCATGTTATCTAATTTATACTAACGAATTAACTCATAAAATAATCAAAGAACATCTTAATGAATCTAGTATGTATGGAGGCTATGTTGAAGGAGTAGGACCAAGATACTGCCCATCTATTGAAGATAAAGTAGTTAGATTTAGTGATAAAGAACGTCATCAATTGTTTTTAGAACCTGAAAGTGTATATTATGATGACCTATATTTACAAGGCTTTTCAACAAGTATGCCTCACTATGTTCAAGAACAAATGGTTCATAGTCTATCTGGTTTAGAAAATGCTAAGATACTAAAATATGCTTATGCTATAGAGTATGATGCTATTGATTCAAGACAAATAAAACCAACTCTTGAGACTAAATTAATTGAAAATCTTTATACTGCAGGACAAATAAATGGAACAAGTGGTTATGAAGAAGCAGCAGGACAAGGACTAATCGCTGGAATTAACGTTTCTCTAAAACTAGAAGAAAAAACTCCTTTAATATTAAAAAGAAATGAATCCTATATTGGTGTTTTAATCGATGACTTAGTAACAAAAGGAGTAAATGATCCATATCGACTTCTAACTTCACGTGCTGAATATCGTCTTCTTCTAAGAGATGATAATGCTGATTTAAGATTAAGAGAGTATGGTCATAAAATAGGACTAATAAAAGATGATATTTATAATAATTTCTTACAAAAGAAAAAAGATATAGAAGAGTTAACTAATACTTTAAAAGAAACAAAAATTACACCTAAGAATGAAATAAACGATATCTTAATAAAATTAAATACATCTCCTCTAAAAGATAGTATTACATTATATGATTTATTAAAAAGACCTGAACTATCTATTGAAGATTTAACTAACTTTAAAGAATTAAATTATTCTAAAGAAGTCCTAAAAGAAGTAGAGATAAATGTAAAATATGAAGGTTATATTAAAAAATCTATGGAAGAAGCACAAAAAATGTTAGAACTAGAAGATAAAGTAATACCAGAAGATATTAACTATCAAGATATTCCTAATATTGCTAGTGAAGCGAAAGAAAAACTAGAAAATATTAGACCTATAACATTAGGACAAGCAAGTAGAATTAGTGGTGTTAATCCTGCAGATATTGCAATTATTTCCGTATATTTAAAGAAAAGAGGAATCTAAATGACTATTGAAGAATTTATAAAAGAAGTAGAAGCTTTAGGATTAAATGTAACAGAAGAAAAATTAGAACAACTAGATATTATTTATAATACTTTAGTAGAAACTAATAAAACAATGAATCTAACAAGAATAACAGAAAAAGAAGATGTTTATCTAAAACACTTCTATGATAGTCTAACTCTAGTAAAAGTATATGATTTATCTAAAGTTAATACTCTTTGTGATATTGGAACAGGAGCAGGTTTCCCAGGTCTTGTCTTAAAAATATTCTATCCTAATTTAGAAATAACTTTAGTGGATTCTCTTTTAAAAAGAGTAAAATACCTTAACAATCTAATAGATAAATTACAATTAACTGGTATAAAAGCCTATCACAATCGTGCAGAAGACATAATAAAAGAAAATAAAAAATTTGATATCGTAACAGCAAGAGCCGTAAGTGCTTTACCTAAATTACTTTTATGGACTATGCCTTTAGTAAATAAAAATGGTAGTTTTCTTGCTATGAAAGGAAATGTTGAAGAGGAATTAGAACTATCTAAAGACATCATGAAAAAACATAACTGGTATGTTAATAAAAAAGAAAGTTTTACCTTACCAACTAAAGAAGATGTAAGAACAATTTTAGAAATAAAAAATAAAGCCTAGCAAACTAGTACAATTAATGATATAATGAGATTAGTAAAAAAATAAAAAGAATAGAATAAAGAGGGGATTAATATGGATAATAAAGATAATGAAGTTGTATATTTACATTTAGATGATATAATTCCAAATAGATTTCAACCTAGACAAGTATTCGATGAGAAAGCTTTAAAAGAATTAGCAGTCTCTATTAAAGAACATGGTGTAATCCAACCAATTATTGTTAGAAACATTGGTAATAAATATGAAATAATAGCAGGAGAACGTCGTTACAAAGCATCAGCTATGGCAGGACTTACAACAATACCTGCAATTATTCGTAATTTAGATGATAAAGAAAGTAGTAAAGTAGCACTTCTTGAAAACTTACAACGCAAGAACTTAAATCCCATTGAGGAAGCTAAAACATATCAAAAGATACTTGAACTAGACCAAATGACTCAAGAAGAACTAGCTAAAACTATGGGTAAAAGCCAAGGCGCTGTTGCCAATAAACTACGTCTATTAGCATTAACAGATGAAGTTCAAGATGCCCTATTAAAAGATCAAATTTCAGAACGTCATGCTAGAACCCTTTTAAATGCTCCTGATGCTGATACACAAAAGAAATTATTAAAAGAAGTAATAGATAATAAACTAACAGTTAGAGAATTAGAAGAAAAGATAAAACCAAAAGAAGAACTAACACCTACAGATATTGATAACCTTTTAAACCCAAAACCTGTTAATACCAATATTAGTTCAGTTGAATCTTTAATGCCATCAAACCCTTCGAACGACCCTGTTATATCTTCATCTCCTCAAAATAATTTCAATCAAAGCGTAGGAATTGATTATTCAACACCACCTAAATTTATCGACTATGATGTTCCTAATATTACTGAAAACTTAGAAAGTACTGCCAATAAACAAATTGATATTAATGCTATAAAAGATAATGCTAAAGATATAAATATAGAAGAAAATGATGCAAACAAAACTAATATAGATGAATTTTTAAAAGTGACTCCTAAAGAAGAGAAAAAAGAAGAACCACAAACAGCGTTTAAATTTTTCGCACCAGAACAAGAAGACGAAACACCTAGCGAGGGAAGTAATAAAGGAGAAACTCCTATATTTAATACACCATTGCCAACAGAACCACAAATTAACAACGTTGATCCTTTTAACCTAGGAAACGAAACTAAAAAATTAGAAGATTCTACAAGCACTTCTATGGATAATTTATTATCAGGAGTTAATAACGAACCAGCATCTACAACACCACCTTCACAATCTATTAATACTTTTAATAACCCATTCGCTCATAATCCACTTTTCCAAGATAGCATTCAAAATAATAAAATAACAGATACTAATATAAAACCAAAATATAGTTTAAATGAATCTATAAATTTAGTAAGAGAAACTCTAAAGAAAATTGAGGAAAGTGGCTTCAAAGTAGATAGTGAAGAAGTAGACCTTATTAATAACTATCAAATCACAATAAAAATATCAAAAGAAAATAATGAAGGCTAAAAGTAGAGTTAAATCTACTTTTTTAGATAATTTTCTTTTCATAATAACATATTTTTGATACAATAATTAAGACAAATAAGAGAAGAGAGTGATAAAATGGCAAAGGCAATTTCTTTAGTAAATCAAAAAGGTGGAGTAGGAAAGACAACAACGAGCATTAACCTTTCTGCATCACTAGCATTTCTTGGAAAAAAAGTATTATTAATAGACTTAGATCCTCAAGGTAATACAACTACTGGTGTAGGAATTAACAAAGGAGATATAAATCTAAGTATATATGATGTCTTAACTAATAAATGTAGTACTAAAGATGCAATGTTAAAAACTAAATATAAAAAATTATATGTCTTACCAGCAACAATAAATTTAGCAGGACTTGATATTGAACTTCTTGAAAAAAGTCAAAGTGAACCAGGTTTTGCCAAAGGAGCACAACTAAAATATCATTTAAAGGAATTAGAAGATGAAAACTTTGATTTCATAATAATAGATTGTCCACCATCATTAGGATTAATCACAACAAATGCCCTAACAGCAAGTGATTCTGTTATTATTCCAGTTCAATGTGAATTCTTTGCTCTTGAAGGAATAATGCAATTACTAAATACAATTAGGCTAGCTCAAAAACAATTAAATCCTAATCTTGATATAGAAGGAGTACTCCTTACAATGTTAGATTCAAGAACAAATCTTGGTTTTGAAGTAGTAGATGACATTAGAAAATTCTTCAAAGAAAAAGTATATAATACTATTATACCAAGATTAATAAGATTAACAGAAGCTCCATCGCATGGTGAACCTATAATAGTATATGATCCAAAAAGTAAAGGTTCAGAAGCTTATCTAAACTTAGCAAAGGAAGTGATTGATAGAAATGGAAAATAAAAGGCGTGCTTTAGGTAGAGGTCTTGAAGAGTTATTTAATAATGAGCCATTAAACATGACAGAAATGGAAGAAAAAATAATTACAACAACTCCTAAAGATAAAATCGTAAATATAAATTTAGATGAATTAAGAAGTAACCCTTATCAACCTCGTAAGAACTTTGATGAAGAAAGCCTAAATGAATTAGCTTCTTCTATCAAAGAACATGGTGTTTTTCAACCAATAATTGCCAAGAAAAGTATAAAAGGATATGAAATAATAGCAGGAGAACGTCGTGTTAAAGCTTCAAGATTAGCAGGACTTACAACCATACCAGCGATTATAAAAGATTTTACTGATGAAGAAATGATGGAAATTGCCCTTCTTGAAAACTTACAAAGAGAAAACTTAAGTGCTTTAGAGGAAGCAGAAGCCTATAATTCTCTAAAGACAAGATTAAATTTAACCCAAGACGAATTAGCAAAAAAAGTAGGAAAATCAAGAAGTCACATTACAAATATGCTAGGACTTTTAACTTTACCTAACGAAATAAAAGATGAAGTTATGAAAGGTGAAATCAGCATGGGTCATGCTAGAGTTCTAAGTAAACTAGAAGATAAAGACCAAGCTATAAGTCTAGCAGATAAAGTAATAAATGAAAATCTTAGTGTTAGAAGACTAGAAGAGTTAACAACCTCTAATGAAGAATATCATCGTAAGAAGGAATTACCTAAAAGAAAAATAACCAAAAAAGAAAATGAATATTCCTATCTAGAGAATGATTTGTGTGAAAAATTAGGAACTAAAGTAAAAATAAAAGAAAATAAATTAGAAATAAGTTTTACTAATGCTAATGATTTAACAAGAATACTAGAAATTATGCATTTAGATAAATAAAGGAGGTAATCCCCTTGAAAGATTTTTTTGCTTCAGAAATATTTATATATATAGTAAGACCCATAATATATATAGGACTTGCCTATATCTTTTACAAAGTATTAACATATTTTCTGAATAAAGCTCTACATTATAAAAATTTAAATAACAAGAATAAAAAACGAGTTAATACTACATTAAGTATTCTAAATAACTGTCTAAAATATATTGTAATATTCCTAACAATTCTAATAATACTAAATAGTTTTGGCATTGATGTTAGCAGTATTTTAGCAGGTTTAGGAATAGTTGCTGCTGTTTTAACTCTAGCTTTCCAAGATTTAGCCAAGGACTTTATCGCTGGTATTTCCATAGTTATGGAAGACCAATTTGAAATTGGAGATAATGTCATGATTAATGGGTTCCGTGGAGATGTCATAGCTATGGGACTTAAAACAACAAGAATCAAAGATTACAAAGGAGCAGTTCAAATCATATCTAATCATATGATAACAGAAGTTACTAACTATAGTTTAAATCCAGCATTAGCAGAAGTTACTATAGCAGTAGATTCTGATAATGATTTAGATAAAGTAGAAAAAGTTATTAAAAAAACAATGGCTACTATTGATAAAACCTATGACTTTCTCAAAGGACAAACTGAATTATGGGGTGTTGAAATGGTAGATCAAAACTCTGTAACATATAAAGTTGCCGTTAAAACAAAAACAGGAAAAGACTTTGATATTCAAAGAAAGATGAGAAAAGATTTACAAGATGCCCTAACTAAAGCAGATATTAAGATGCCACAAACACATATGGAGGTTCGTAATGGAAAGTAAAAACTATAAATTAGGAGATAGACTAGTATTAAAAAAAGGCCATCCATGTGGTGCGAATGACTGGGAAATAGTAAAATTAGGTGCTGATATTAAACTAAAGTGTAGAAACTGTGGCAGATTAGTTTTCATTCCAAGAATAGAACTAAATAAAAAAATAAAAAAAATTATAGAAAAGGAGACTAATGATGCGCAATAAAAGAAAATTAAAACTAAAAAAATTCTATTTTCATCCTATTACAGTTTATCTAATTCTTACTTTTCTTTTATTAATTCTAAGTGCTATTTTATCTGGATTACAGATGCAAGCGACTTATAATACTATAAGTCCTACTACTAATGAATTAGAGAATACTTTAGTAACAGTTGAAAATATGTTAAACTTTGATGGCATGAAATATATTTTTAGTAATGCTATGACAAACTTCTTATCCTTTGCTCCCCTTGGTATGTTACTTTTGACATTATTTGGTCTTAGTATTGCAAAATCAACTGGTTTTTTAGATACCTTATGTAAAAGATGTTTAATTAAAATAGATAATAAAATATTAACATTTATTGTTATATTTTTAGCAACTATATCATCATTAATAAATGATGTAGGTTATGTTATTTTAATACCAATATCTGCTATGTTATTTTTACTTAATAATAGAAATCCCCATTTAGGTATAATTGCTGCTTTTGCAGGAGTTAGTTTTGGTTATGGAGTTTCTATATTTGTAGGTAGTATGGAAGTAAACTTAATACCAGATACTACAACAGCAGCACGTCTTATAGATGCCTCTGCCCATATTAGTTTAACATCAAATCTCTTCATCATAATTGCTTTTTCAATTATCTTATCAATAGTTGGAACTATTATAATTGAAAAGATAATCGCTCCACGTCTTGGTAAATATAAAGAAAAAGAAGAACTATCAAAGACAGAAGAGTTAGTAGTAATAGATGAGATAGATGCAAAAGAGTTAGAACAACAAAAAATAGAAAAAGAAAGACGTGAAAAAAGAGGTCTTAAAGCTGCTATCATAACAGGAATAGTAGTTATCATATTATTTATATATTCTATAATACCAGACTTACCATATTCAGGAATGTTACTTGATATGGAAGAAGATACTTACTTAGGTCAATTATTTGGTACAAACTCATATTTCCAAGATGGCTTTACTTACATGATGGCTTTACTTTTAACCCTTGTTGGTATTGCCTATGGAATAGGTGCTAAAACTATTAAAAATGATAAAGATATAATTAATGGTTGTAAAGAAACTTTCGCTCCTATGGGAGAAATATTAATGCTTATCTTTGTAGTAGCACAGTTTACATCAGTATTTAGAGAAACAAACATAGGAACAGTAATTGCATCTTGGTGTGCTAATGCTATAGGTAATATAGGCTTTACTGGATTACCTTTAATAATATTTGCAATCATAATGATAGGACTAGCAAATCTCTTTGTGCCAACCCCAAGTGCTAAATGGCAAATATTCGCTCCAGTTATGGTTCCTGCCTTTATGCAATCAAACCTATCTGCACAGTTCGCTCAATTTATATTAAGAGCAGGTACTTCAATAACAGCAGGTATAACTCCATTACTAGCATGCTTTGCTATCTACATAGGATACTTAAATATCTATAATCAAGATAAATCTAAACCAATAACAATCCATAAGAGTATAGGATACGTTCTTCCATATTTTGGAATAATTGCCGCTACATGGATTTTACTGATAATAGGCTGGTACTTAATAGGTCTACCATTAGGACCTGGAGTATATGCCACAATTTAAATACCACAAGGTATTTTTTTTCTTTTAAAAGATATAAAACAATGCTATAATACATAGAAGAAAAGAGGTAATATTATGAGTTTAAAAGCAGGAATTATAGGACTACCTAATGTAGGTAAAAGTACATTATTTAATGCCTTAACAAAAACACATATTTTAGCAGAAAACTATCCATTCGCAACCATTGATCCAAATGTAGGAATAGTAAATGTTAAAGATGAGCGAATTGATAAACTATCTAGTATGTATAATCCTAAAAGAACAATCTATACTAGTTATGAATTTATAGATATTGCAGGACTAGTAAAAGGAGCAAGTAAAGGAGAAGGACTAGGTAATAAGTTCTTATCACATATAAGAGAAGTAGATGCTATCTGTGAAGTAGTAAGATGTTTTGATAATGGTAATATAATCCATGTCGATGGCAATATAGACCCTATAAGAGATATCGAAACAATTAACTTAGAACTTGCTCTAGCAGACTTAGAAACAATAACTAATAGAATAAATAGAATTAGTAAGAAAGCTAGAATGAGTAAAGATAAAGATGAACTTTTAGAGTATGAAACACTAGAAAAGTTAAGAAAAGCCTTAGAAGAAAATACTCCAATAAGATTACTTGATTTAACAAAAGAAGAGAAATCTATCATTAAAAGTTTTAATCTTCTAACAGAAAAACCATTGATTTATCTAGCAAATGTTAATGAAAATGATTTAGGTACAAACAATGATTATGTTAAAAAAGTTAAAGAATATGCTAGCAAAGAAAATGCTAAAGTTATTACAATCTGTGCCAAAGTAGAAGAAGAGTTAAGTGAGTTAGATGATGTAGACGAAAAAGAAATGTTAGAAGCTTTAGGACTTGAAAAAAGTGGGTTAGATTCACTAATATCTGCAACATATGACTTATTAGGACTTGCAACATATTTTACAGTAGGACCTGATGAAGTAAGAGCATGGACTTTTAAAAAGGGAATGAATGCAAAATCTTGCGCTGGTATCATCCATACAGACTTTGAAAAAGGTTTTATTAAAGCAGAGGTTATCTCCTATGAAGATTTAATAGAGTGTGGTAGTGAACTAAAAGCAAGAGAAGCAGGTAAAGCAAGACTTGAAGGAAAAGACTATCTAATGCAAGATGGAGATATCTGTCACTTTAGATTTAATGTATAAAGGAAAAGATATATTAAATGAACAACTCAAAATATAAGTTAGTTATTTTTGAAACAAATATTAGTGATGGTATCATGAGTCCTAATAAAAAATTCTATCCTAAAGATTACACAGATAAAAGGATAGAAAAAGAGTTTTTAAATACTAGATTAAAAGTAGGTCAAAAGTATGGTTTCGATGGTAGAAAAATATTACATCCTAAACAAAAAGACGTAAAGTTTATAACTGACTATTCTGATAGTAAATATATAAGGATAAGTGATAAGTACTTAACAAAAGAAGACTATTGGTATATAGATTTACTTGCTGATATCCTAATAATTGATAAAAACTATCCTAATATTGTAATAGGTCATGGTATGGCAGACTGTCCAGTCATAATAGCAGAAGATACTAAGAATAAAGTTGTCGCTATCTCTCATTGTGGTTCTAAACAAATAAATAGAGAAGTTCCTAGATATACTATTGAAACTTTACTAAAAGAGTCTAATAGTAATATTAAGGATATTAAAGTATATATCGGAAGTTGCATAAAAGAGGAAAGTTATCGCTATGAAGTTTACCCTAAATGGGCAACAAATACTAAAGTATGGAAAAATAATATAAAGAAAAAAGATAGTTGCTATTATATAGATTTAATCTCTGCCATAAAAAATCAATTAGAAGAGCAAGGAATAGAAGAATGTCAAATAGAAGTAAGCCCATATGACACTTATACTAATCCCAATTACTATTCTCATACTAATGAAAAAAGAAATGGACCTAAACCAAATGGCCAAAACTTCGTAGGTTGTTTTTATAAAGAAATACAAAATTAAAGAAAAAGATAGACTTTTCTTTTTTCTTTTGCTATAATACTACCGAGTATTTAAAATGCTCCTTACCTAGAAATAGGTCTTATGTCCAGAAGGAGGTGTGTTTAATGACAAATTATGAAATCATGTTTATCGTTAAACCAGATTTAGAAGAAGCTGCTATTAAAAAAGAAGCAGAAAATCTAAAGAAAGTTTTAACTGATAGAAAATGTAAGATTAATGAAGAAAAAGCAATGGGACAAAAAGAATTAGCTTATGAAATGAACAAATATGAAAATGGTTATTATTTCTTATATGTTGTAGAAGCAACTCATGAAGCAATTTCTGAATTTGACCGTCTAGCTCGTCTAAACGAAAATATTTTACGTCATTTAGTTATTAGAGTAGACGATTAAGAAAAGAGGTATTTATGAATAAAGTATTTTTAATAGGTCGCTTAACTCGTGATCCTGAACTTCGTTATACAGGTAACAATACAGCAGTAGCAAGTTTTACTATTGCCGTTAATAGAACTTATACTAACCAAGCAGGAGAAAGAGAAGCAGACTTTATACCGGTTGTTGTATGGCGTAGACAAGCTGAAAGTGTTAAAAACTATCTATCACAAGGTAGTCAAGTAGCAGTAGAAGGACGTATTCAAGTACGTAACTATGATGACCAAAATGGACAACGTCGTTACGTTACTGAAGTAATCGCTGATAGTGTTGAATTTATTGGTTCAAAAAGAGATAATCAATCATCAGGAACTAGTAACTATAGTAATCAATCATCACCTGCTCAATCTAACCAACCAGCAGAGCCAACTCCATATGACTTTAAAGATGAACCATCATCAAATAATGGAACTGATATCTCAAGTAATCCATATGCCGATTTTGGGGCAAGTATTGAAATTGATGATAATGAATTACCATTTTAAAAGAAGGGAGGAATAGTCTATGGCTAAAGACTTTAAAGAACATAAAGAATTTGGACGTCGTAAAAAGAAAGTATGTATAATGTGTACTGGAAAAGACGTTAACTATAAAGATGTAGATACATTAAAAAGATTTATAAACGATAGAGGTAAAATAGTTCCTCGTCGTGTAACTGGAACTTGTGCTCGTCATCAAAGACATATAGCAAGAGAAATTAAAAGAGCAAGAGCTATTGGTCTATTACCATTTACAAAGTAAATAGAAA
>CALVPN010000009.1 GCA_944351375.1 uncultured Bacilli bacterium
ACCTAAATATTCAAATACTTGTTTATAAGTAGTAAAATCAGTCGCTCTATCTAATAATATAACAAAGTCTCGATACTCTATTTCTCTTAAAGAATCTTCGTCTTTATCATAAACTAAGTATTTACTATTAATCTTTTCTTTAATATCATTTGCAATAATAAAAGCTTCTTTTTCTAGTTTACTATACTCTTTATCTTTAGCATCATAAGTATAAATATCTAAATAGTTATTATTAGTTGTTTTGGCACTAGTCTCATATGTCATATTACCAAAATCAAGCGCATGACCATTATTATAGTCTGCTTCTCCTAAATAATCATCCATGATATGAGAAAAGAAAAGGTTTATATCATCCAAGACTTCTCTTCTACTTCTAAAGTTTTTAGCAAGGTCTATTACTCGTCCCCCAACTTCTTTCTTATAATTATCATATTTATCTTTAAAAATAGAAGGATTAGCATTACGGAAACGATAAATTGACTGTTTAATATCTCCTACCATATAAACATTATTATGAGCGATATAACTAATAAAAGTTTCTTGAATATCATTAGTATCTTGATATTCATCTATTAATATTTCTTTAAAAGAGTTTCCTACTTCTTCTCTAATCTCTAAATTATCACGAACTAAACTAATAGCAAGTTTCTCTATATCCATAAAAGTATAGTAGTTATTCTCTTTCTTATATAAAGTAAATCTTTTACCTAGTTCTTTAACTAGTTCTAGTATTATAGAAATATATTCTTTAGTTTTTATAATACTACTTTTTATATCATCAATGTTCTCATATATAACTAACTCTTTAAATTCTTTTAGTAATGCTGTTAAATTATCTCTTAGTTCTTTAGAATCGCTATCTACTCCTGTTCTTGCTCTAGGCAAAGATGTAAATATTGTTCTTCTTAATTCTTCATAACTACTTGCATCTATAAAGGCGAAAAACATCTCTTCTAGTTGTTCTAAATATTTACTAGATGTAAGAGATCTAACTTCTTCATAAAGGTCTATTATATTTTCTTTTTTCTTACTTAAAAGTTCTAAATACTCTTTAATATACTTATCTATTACTTCATCACTATAATATTTAGAAATATAAGTATCAATAAACTCAGCCTTATCTAATTTTAAATCTAGGGTACTATCAAGTTCTAATATTCTTTTCTTAATAGTTTTATCATCTTTAAGACAAAATTTAGTAATTAAATTAAGAAAATTATTAGGACATTTATCATAATAATCTAAAAATATCTCATTTAATATTTCTTTTTTAGCAAGATCTAAAATACTAGACTCGGCGATGGTAATATTACTTGATAAGTGAATAGTATCAGCATATTTTTTAACTAAGGCAAGAGAATAAGCATCAAAAGTTGTAATATAACTACTATCAAGTAAATCTAATTCATCTATTAGTTCATTTTCTTTAAGTTTCTTTCTAACACGCTCTTTCATTTCAAGCGCAGCTTTATTAGTAAATGTTAAGATTAGGAGTTCATTAATATGAGTGCCTTCTTTTAATTTTCTTAACACTCTTTCTGTTAAAACAGCAGTCTTACCACTCCCTGCTCCTGCACTTACTAAGATATTTGTTCCTTCCATATCGATAGCAAGTTGTTGTTCTTCTGTAAATTTAGGCATTAGATTCACCTTCTTTCTTCTCTAGATAGATATAATCACTTGCACTTACAAAGCATACTTCTTTAAACGGACAAAACTCACAAGAAATATTTTTATTATTAATTATTTTAGGGGCAATATCAAACGCATTATTATCTATTATTTTAAGAGATTTTTCTAAGGCCTTATCAATAGAGTGAATTATATCTTCTAACTCACTATCTGATAAAATTTTACTTCTACTAGATAGTTCTCCATCTTTTTTTACACTTAATCCTTTAACAAAAGAATCTGTTTCATAATCTTCATCTAAATAAGAAAGTATTATCTTATCATCGGTTGTATATCCTACTAATTTTAAATTTTTAAGTTGTTCATCATTATCTTTATAACTTTGTAATAAGTACTGATAAAAGAAACCTACAAAAGAAGGATTATCAAATAGATTACTTTTATTTATTAAGTAAATATATAAAGGCAATTGTATGTATAAACCATCTTCTAAATAATCTAAATTTAAGGTTGCACTTCCTGTCTTATAATCAAAAACAGCATAATAAGTCTTATCATGGAATGGTTTAAATAATATCTTATCAATAAAACCTTTTAAAGTAGCGTGTTCACTTAATGGTATCTCTAACCTTTTCTCTCCATAAAACTCAGTTAGAAAACTTCTTTTTTCAACTTGCTTATTATAATTAACTATTTCTTGTAATTCAGTTTCTAATCTTTTAAATAAAATAGTTTCCCTTTTATCTAAAGGATTATCTTTTAAAGCTTTATTAAGAGATATATCAAAAGAAAAGTTATCATTATAACTATCTTTTAAGACACTATGAAAGATATTACCTATCTTAGTATTGAAATTCTCATCAAAACTATCTAGTTTTAAGATATGTTTTAAATAGTATTTAAAAGGACATTTAGCAAGATCATCTAGATTAGAGTAAGATAAACTGTAAGGAGTAATAGGTCTATTAATACCTTTAAATTTATGATCAAAACTTGTATATTTACTAGTATCTATATTAGTAGTTAAGAAGGCAAAATCTTTATCTTCCTCATGGTATTTATAATAAGTATCTAAGATGCTACTCACTCTATAATTATTAAACTCTTTACTATAATTATAACTATAATTAAGACTATCTACTTCTTTTAAATTAAGCTCATTTAATAAACTAGACTTAGCATATTCTCCAGTCAATGATGTTAATTTATATGATATAGTAAGATTTTTAATAGTACCCAAGACTTTAACTAAGGAATCTTTACTTAGTTTATTTTTAATAGTAGAAGTATTTAAATTACACTTACTTTTTAAGTTATCACTTAAATAGTCTTCATCTTTATAGATTTTAGGCAAATGATTTTGATTAAATCCTAAAACAAATAAGTATTCATCATCACTAACTAAATAAGGAACTTCTATCGCTTCATTTAAAATTTTAACAGACTCTACTAATTCTATACTATCTAGGCCCGTATTTTCTAATCTATCTTTTAATAATATATCATAGTACTTACTATTTTTAGCATAGTTTAAATCACTTTCTATTTTCATTATTTTAGACTTTATATTAATATCTTTAATATGATTAATATCTTTGTCTTTTAAATAATTTTTAACACTTATTAAAGAAGTAATCTTATTAGTAGATTTAAGGTATATTGGTATATCAAACATCTTAAAAATAGTTTTAAGTAAATAATTATAACTATTGTCTATTCCTGCTAGATATATCTTATTATAACTAATACCTTTACTATTAAGTTCTCTTATTTTTAATGCTGTACTAATTATCTCATCTTTCATAGAGTGATATTTATAGACTGTATCTATAGATAGATTACTAGTAATATCTAAATAATTGGTATTAATGCTATCTAACATTTCTTTTTGATAAGGTTCTAACATACTATAACCTAATATAAAGATATTTTTAGTTAATAAATATTCTTTATATCCCTTATCAAATATTAAATAATTATTATCTTTTAAATATAAATATAAACTCTTAAGATTATTTAATTTAGTTTCTTTATAATCTTTATTTATATCTATTTTATATAGACTTTTTAACATTAGTTTTAAAACATCTATATTCTCATTAGTTTTATCTAATAGATATAATAAAGCATCTTCTTTTATATCAAAAAAATAATGTTTTTCTAACTCTTCTAAACTTATAAAAGTTATATTATATATTTTATTACTATTCGCTAAGATATCTAATAGCTTCATTTTTAAACTATTAGGTATAATATAAATAGAATTATCATTAAAGTTAAAATTCATCTTTATCACTTCTTTTCTATTTATATTTTAACATAAAGAAAGAAGTGTTTAAACTTCTTTCTTTAACTCTTCTAATTCTTCTACACTTAAACCAGTAACTTTCATTATATCTTCATTAGATGTACCTATATTTAGAAGATTTTTTGCAATTTCTATTCCTTTTTCTTTAGCACCAGCGTCATAACCACTACCATAACCGTTATTATATCCATCATCATAGCCATCAAGCCTTGCAGAGTTTATTTCTTTTCTTCTCATTTTTTCAGCATCATAAAGGATTTTAAACTCATCATTTTCACTTAATCTTTCTAATTCTTCCACTACTTTCAAAGCCTCCTTATTACCATTAGCAATATCTCTCATCTCTTCAAATGATTCTGCTCTAAACATTGCTAAATATGTTTCTTTTTCGTTACTACCATTATAACGTACATTTTCAAGACTTTCAAGATATATGTCATAAATTTTTATTTCATCTATGACATCATTATATTTTTCATTTCTTAAATCATATCCAACACTAATCGCTTCTTTATCATTTTTATATTTAGAATTATTAAAGTTAATAAGAATAGTACGCATCTTTTTAAAGTCTTCTCCTTCTACTAATCCTCCTCCTGCAACAGCATATAAATACTTTCTAGCTTTTAATAAAGTCCTTTTATCAGCATTTTTATTCATTTCAATTATAATAAAATCATTTTCTTTCTTTAGTAGTATATCTAGTCTATAATCTCTACTTTTATTTCCACTATTTATCTCATTATTATAAAGTTCATATTCGCTTATATCGACATTAATTGTTGATTTAATTGCCTTCCTAAAAAAATCTCTATAATCTTTAAACATATACTTAAAAGTACTATCTGCTAAAAGGCTTACAAATTTATCATCTTCATTATTTTCCATTAATTTACCTCTCTTTCAAAAATTGTTTTCATACATGTATGTAGTGAGTACACTAACATGAGAAAGAGATTAATGCAAAAAGAGAATTTTAATAATTTGTATAAGAAAATTGTCTATTTATTAAATTTGCCTAAAGAAAACAAAAAATGACCTTATCATATAAGATCGATTTTTCAAAATTTATATAAATTTTATTTTTTTACCAAAGGTTCTCCTTTAGTTTCAGAAGTATCTTTTACTTCTTCTTGAGTAGTAACTAACCCTAGATAGTTATCTTTTTCTATATTTGCTTTAATTTTCTTTAAAGCATCTAAAGATAATTTATCAATACTATTAATATCAAAATAGTGCTTATCATTATCTTTATCTTTTTCTTCTTTTATTTCTGCAATTACTGCTTTATCTTTATCCTTAACATTTTCTAATATATTTTCATTTTCTAAATCTGCTTCACTTAGTACTTCTTCATTTTCAAGTAAATAATCATTCTTTTTTATTTCTTTTATTTTATTATATATCTTCTTAGCAATTATTCCTTTAATACCACCATATACTAAAATTATTGTTGGAAAACTTATTCTTATGGCATTAGCAAATAACAAATAATCTTGATTAGGAACTCCTGTTGCCATAACGCCAGCAAAGATTAATCCTGCTATACCACATACACCAGCCATTGTAATATTATTACTCATTTTACTAACCAATTTTTCTTCGCATTCTTTATTCCTTAAATGCTGCTTACTCATTAATTCTAAAGCCCTAACTTTATTCTTTTCTATATTAGCATACCTTGGTTTAGAGCCATCAGCCATATAAACTACTAAATCATTATAATCTTCTGTAGTTATCTCAACAGCAGAAGCATTTTTTCTAGTATTTTTTTGAATAGTTCCTTTTTTTACTTCAAAATGCTTTATATAAGTATTGCTCTTCTTATCTTCATCTCTAATTACTTTCATAATTATTCCTCTTTTCTGTTCTTATATACTAACACAAAAATATATAAATAACAATAAAAAAAGACTTTATTAAGCCTCTTCTTTCTCAGTCATATCTACAACTGTTTTTCCTTTGTAACTTCCACATTTAGGACAAACACGATGTGCTTTAATCATTTCACCACAGTTTGGACATTTAACCATGCCAGGTACTTCTAGAGCATTATGACTTCTTCTCATTCTTTTTCTTGTTTTAGATACCTTTCTAAAAGGAACTGCAAACATTTGAATATCTAGCTTTAACATTATATCACTCCTTCTCTATTTCTTTTAATAAATCTTTAAAGGGATTATTAGTATTATCTTTAACATCATCTTCACTAATAACTCTCCACCCATCCCCAGTATATTCATCATAATTTGTAACTTCGCTATAGCGAATAGGGATCTCTAGTACTATATTTTCCCATAAAATACTGATAATATCAAGAGTAAATTGATCATTTTCTAATTTTTCACTCACATTTTCACTAATTTTAAAGGAAAAAGGATAAAGAACTGGTTCTAGACTAACAGAATCCTTTAATTTCATTGTACCAGAACATTCTATATCTAAGAATAAATTATCATCACTTGGATAAGTTAATTTACCTTTAACTTTAACTCCCTCTAAATCTATTATCTCAGTACTAGCATAATCTTCTTTTGGAATGGCAAATTCTTTATCTATATCAATACTATTAATACTACCATCTAATAATTCTTTTATATTCATAAAACTCACCATCTTTTGAAAAATACCATGAACAATAAAATAACCATACTAAACACTACTGACATACTTTCTTTTAAAACATAACTTCTTTCATAGAAGCAAGCAAGATCATCAACGATATTTACTATCCAACTTTCCAAGTATCTTGGAAGAGTTTTTCCAACAGGAAACATATGTGTAGCGATTATATCTTGTTCTAAATCATTTAAATCAAAGTGTTTTAAAGAATTTTCTAAAGCTGTTTTAGGATGATTTACTAAAGTATGTGCTTTCTTGTCATCATAATCATCTAAAAAGAAATCATGTAAAACTGCTCCTCTAGTTGTACTTTTATAATTTAAATGACAAAACTTAGTTACTTTATAAGAATAGTAAGCAACTCTCATCATATGAGAATATCTATCCATTCCATGATGAACACAAGTTTTTGTCTTTTGATACTCACTATTACTAACAATTGGCATTATTATATTATTAAACTCCTCATTGGGATAAAAAGTTTTCATAGAATACCCACTTTCTTCTTCTAATATTCCATAATCTTTGCCATAAGCATCTATAATTTTAGCATAATTTTATTATTTTATCAAGTTTACACTACTGCTTGACACTTATTTAACTAATCTCAGCTTTTACTTTTTTTACACCTTTTTTAATATCGTTTTTAAAGAATCTATAACTTGCAGATATTAAAATATATATTGGTAAAGCAATAATAATACCAAGAGGTCCTAAAACCGTTCCTCCGATTGACACCATCATAATAGTAATCAATGGATTAATATTATTTGTCTTACCATAAACTTTAGGTGATATTACATAACCATCTAACTGAGGGAATATTAAACAAATAACTACTGTAGCAACAAATAAACTCGGACTTATAACTGATGCTGTTAATAAAGCTAATAAATTAGTAATAAGGCCTCCAAAATAAGGGATAACGGTAGTAAGAGATGCTAAGACTCCAAATAAGAACCAGTTAGGATGTCCTACTATCAAAAAGACAAGGGAATATTCAAAGAACTGAATAACCATAAAGGTTAAGAGTCCTTTCAGATAATTACTAAGCTCTATATCTAAAGCCTTAACATAACGGAAATACTTATATTTAACTTGTTTTAAGAAGTTCCCTATAGCCTTTCTAATATTATCCATATAAGCAAGAAAATAAATAGATACAACATAACATATTACTACTTTACCTAAAAATGAGGCAGTTTTACCTACTATATCAATAGAACCATCTTTTAAGAAATTACCTAAACTATTAATTATTTCATTTAAATAGCTTTTACTACTATCTGTTATAAAATCTAAATTTATATTAAATTTATCTCCCACATCTTCAATAACTTTACCAAAGTTAGTAGCAAACATAACAAGTTGATTATATAAAAGTGGTAATGTTATAACTAAAAGAGTAATAATAATAGCAGTTACCCCTACTACAACAATAGTAACAGCAAGGCTCTTTCTAACACCTTTAGATACTAGTTTCCTAACTATAGGATTAAGGGCATAAGAGATAGCAAAGGCAATGATAAAAGGCATACAGATACTAATAACAGATGAAAAGATATTAAACCAAGTACCTATATTAGTAACTATAATATATAAAAGCCCCATAAGGATTAAAAAGTTTAATAATTTATAATTTATTCTATTTTTATACATAATTATCTCTCCAACATAATTGTAGTAGGTCCCATATTAGTTAAAGTAATCTCCATATCAGCACCAAATACCCCACTCTTTGTAGGAACATAATCGTTTAAAACTTTATTAAAGTATTCATACAAGAGTTTAGCTTTCTCTCCACTCATTGCCTTAATATAACTAGGTCTATTACCTTTAGAGGTATCTGCATAAAGAGTAAACTGAGAAATTGATAATATAGAGCCTTTAACATCAAGAATAGATAGATTCATAACGTCATTATTATCAGGAAATATTCTAAGATTAAGAACTTTTTTTACCATCCATAAAATAGTATCTTTATTATCATTTTCAGTAAAGCCAACAAGAAGCATTAAGCCATTATCTATTTCACTAATAGTTTTACCTTCTACAACACATTTAGCATTACTACATCTTTGGACTAGAACTCTCATGACATCAACCTCTCTACACTTGTAATATATGGTAAATTATTTAAATTTAGTATTAATTTATTTAAATGAGCTTTATCTTTTATTACTACTTCCATCTCATAAGTAGAGTGTTCATCTCTATTTATTGTTTTAATACTAGTAATAGAGGCATTAACTTTACTAACTGTACTTGTAATATCAACTAGTTTATTATCAAGGGTATCTGTTCTAATAAGTAAATCGCTATAGTATTTATTAGTAGGTTTATCATCCCATGAAACTTTAATACATCTATCATCCATACTAGCAAGATTACGACAAGTACTTCTATGGATAGTTATACCATTACCTCTTGTAATATATCCTACTATATCATCACCATGAACTGGTTTACAGCATGATGCTATACTTACTTTTATTTTGTCTATTCCATCAACAATTATGTCAGAAGCATTATCATTTATTTTGACAATATTTTTAAGTAATTTAGGTTTTTCTTCTTCACGTTTTTCATAATTTATATTAATAACGTTATTAGGAGTATGTTTACCACTACCTATATCATAGTATAAGTCATCAAGATTATCTATTTTTAAGTTTTTATAAACCTCTTTAATCTTCTCGTCACTATAAAACTCTACAAGTGGTATTTTTCTTTTTCTAAGCTCTTTTTCTAAGAATTCTTTACCACGTTCTACTAATACTTCTTTTTCATTCTTACTAAAGTAACTCTTAATCTTATTACGTGCACCTGTAGTTTTAACGATATTTAGCCACTCTTTAGATGGATGAGCACTTTTATTGGTATTTATTTTAACGATATCATTACTTTTGAGTTCATAATCAAGGGGAACGATATTACCATTAACAAAGGCCCCAACTGTAGTCTCTCCTACTTTACTATGAACTTTATAGGCAAAATCAAGTGGTGTCGCTCCCTTAGGTAGTTCAAAAACATCACCTTTAGGAGTAAAGACATAGATATTATTATTTAAAACTTCATCTTTAACAGAACTAACAAACTCTTCACTACTCATTTTATCATTTTCAAGTTCCATTATCTCTTTAAAGAATTGTAGTTTTTGGGCTGTTAGAGACTGTAGATTAGCAGTTTTAGTACTACCACCATTTTCTTTATAAGCCCAGTGAGATGCAATACCATTTTCTGCTACTTCATCCATTTCATAAGTTCTAATTTGAATTTCAAATAAATATCCATCGATACCAAAGACTGTTGTATGAAGTGACTGATACATATTAGGTTTAGGCATAGCGATATAGTCTTTAAAACGTTTAGGCAAAGGTCTAAACTTCGAATGAATTAAACCAAGAGCAAGATAACAATCTTGTTCTGTATCTACTAAAACACGAAGAGCAAGTAAGTCATAGATGTCACTAAATTTCTTACCTTTGTCTAATTTATTATATATACTATAAATACTCTTAGCACGGCCTTTAATCTGATGAGGGATATGATGTTCATTTAATAGTTCAGTTACTTCTTCTTGCATCTCATAAACAGTAGTATCACGTTCTGCTTTTGTCTTATTAAGTTTATCTGCTATATCATAGAATACTGTTGGTTTCAAGTAACGAAGTGATAAGTCCTCAAGTTCACTTTTTATTTTATGAATACCAAGATGGTGGGCTAAAGGAGCGAATATTTCAAGAACTTCTTTAGACTTTTTCTTTTGTTTTTCAACTGGTGTTGCCCATAATGTTCTCATATTATGAAGACGATCAGCAAGTTTTACAATGATTACTCTAACGTCTTCGCTCATCCCAACAATTATCTTTCTATAATATTCAACTAGATATTCATTATCAGTGGAAAAGTGAAGTCTACCTAACTTAGTAACTCCATCTACTAATTTATAAACAGTTAGACCAAACTTTTCTTTAAACTCTTCTACATCAACATCACAGTCTTCTATAACATCATGAAGAAGAGCTGCTACTAAACACTCACTATCAGAATAAATTGAAGTAAGTATCATCGCAACATTAAGGGGATGAATAATATATTCCTCCCCACTCTTACGATACTGTCCAGCATGTTTTTCTTTTGCATAGTAATATGCATCAAGTATCTTTTCTTTTTCTTTAGGGTCTTTTATATAAGAATCTACCTTTTCCATTAAGTCATCTATTGTAATAGTATCTTTTTTCACGTCTTACACCCCTTTACTTAACTTTAATCATTTATACCTTTAATAGTCTTCTCACTCACTTCTTTAACTACTTTTCTCTTTTTATTATTGTTTTTCTTTTTACTTGCAAAGGATACATAAAGCCATCCTGCAAGTAATAATGATGAATAAGTACCAGCGATTAATCCTACTATCATAGCAACATTAAAGGTTAATATTTCTCTACTACCCATAATAAGTAAGACAATTACTGGAAGTAAGGTTGTTAATGATGTATAAATACTTCTAGCCATTGTATCTTTAATACTTATATTAACAACTTCTTTAAGTTCATCTTTACTAAAGTTTTCTTTATCTTTCTTCTTTAATTTCTCACGAACTCTATCAAATACTACTATTGTATTATTAATTGAATATCCTATGATAGCAAGTACTGCTGCAATAAACATAGAATTTACTTCTACTCTTAAAAGAATAACACTTGCAACCATCATTAAAGCATCGTGAACTAAACAGATAACTGATGAGATTCCATAACTAAATTTAAATCTAAAGGTAATATAAAGGATAATTCCTATTAAAGAGATAACTATTGAGAAGATAGCATTCTTAATTAAGTCTTGTTTAACAACATTAGATACAACACCAATATCTACACTAGCATTATATTTATCAAGGAAATAACTCTCTACTTCTGCTATTTCATCTTCTTTTAATTCATCACTTACTCTAATATCAGTTTCACTGTTAGTAATATCAATACTTAATTCTTCAAGTTTTAATTCTTTTAAATCACTTCTTAAATCTTCTTCACTTACTTCAGTAGTTGATAAAGTTATATCACTACCTGCTTGGAAGTCTATTCCAAGGTTCATTCCTTTAAAGGCAAACATAACTACTGATGCAAGTATTACTACTAAAGAAAACACTGCGAAGAATTTGCTAAGACCTAAATAATTATATGTAGGTTTCTTCTTTTCTTCTTTTATATTTTCTTCATGAACACCTATAAATAAGTTTAATTTATTATCGAAATATTTAGTTTTAACAAACATCTTCATTAAGATTCTTGTAATACCAACCATAGTAACCATTGTTACAATAATATTAATGATAAGCATTGTTGCAAAACCTTTAACACTAGATTCACCTAAATAGAACATAATAATAGCGACTAAAAGTGTTGTAAGGTTAGCATCTAGAATTGTTCTAAAACTTGCTTTACTACCATTTTTAAAGGCTGTCTCTAGACTTCTTCCTTTAAGTAATTCTTCTTTAATACGAGAATAAGTTAAGACATTAGCATCAACTGCCATACCTATACCAAGTATTAATGCAGCAATACCAGGAAGAGTTAGTACACCTCCTATTAGCCAGAATGCTGCAAATACAAATAATGTATATAGAAGTATAGATACTGCAGATATAATACCTGCAAAATTATAAATACCAATTAATAAAATGATAATTGCAAGTATACCAGTAACACCAGCATACATAGTCATAGTAAGTGTTGCATCTCCAAAGCTAGCACCAACTGTTTTACTAGATATTTCTGTAAGTTTTGCAGGAAGACTTCCTGAATTAATTAAGTCAACTAAATTACTAGCTTCTTCTTCTGTAAAGTTACCTTGAATTATAACATCACTAGCAAAGCCTTCACTAACAGTAGCTGAGGATATACAATTACTTTCACTAGTTCCACACATACTTCCTTTACTAGCATAAGAATCAGTCATTTCATTATAATCTAACCAAATAACTATAACGTTATTTTCGTAGTCTTTAACAGCATTAGTTACTTTATAGAAAGTATCTTTATCTTTAACTGCTAAACTAACAGCAGGTCTACCATTTTGATCTGTAGTAAGTCTAGCACCACCTGCTTCTAAAACATCACTAGTCATAAGTAGATTATCTTCACTATCTCTAAATGTTAGTGTTGCAACAGTAGACAAAGTCTCTCTAGCTTCTTCTTTATTAGTAACACCTGCAAGCTTAACACGAATCTTATCATTACCTTCTAAAGTTATTTCAGGTTCACTAACTCCTAAAGTATCAATACGCTTAAGCATACTTTTATAAGTTGCATTTAACTTATCTTTAGTCATTTCACTACCATCAATAGGACTTACTTGATAAAGGATTTCAAATCCACCTTGTAAATCAAGTCCAAAGTTTAATGACTTAAATAATGGTACGATTAAAAAGCACACGATAGCAGCGATTACAACAAGTAATCCTGTTTTTAATAACATGCTTTTCTTCTCTTTAGCCATATGTTTTCTTTCTTTTTTTATCTTTTTTTCTTTAATTTTCTTTTCTTTTTTCATGACACACCTCTTAAATGATTTCTATATTTTGATTTCTAGTTGATAGTTTTTCTTTAAAATATTTATCTAATAGTTTATTATCACAATTTAAAATATCACTAACTATATCGCTTAATTCTAAATTATGAGCTTTAGTCCATTTAGTAAGAATTAAATAGTTCCAAACATCATTTTTATGAATATAACGATATCCTAGTCTATCCAATTCACTCTTTTTAGCATCTAAAGCTGGCTCTATCATTTGATATAATTCTTCTTTACTATTAAAGGTAAAATCCATAAAGATCACCAACTTTCCTACCAAACTAATAATATTATAGCATTTATCTTTCATTTTTAAAGAAAAAACTGACAAATATTGCTAAAAATATTTATCAGTTGAGTATTTTATTGAAGGGCTAACTCAAAAGGCTGTTCTTTAGTACCCTCTCCGCCTGTTATTACAACGTTAGATTTTAGATTCATGGATGGACGCACGCCGCTAGCACTGGTCGGATAGTCGTTGTATATGTAACCATTGTCGTACACGACACGCACGTAAGACGTACTATCTGGTGTTAAGGTTGGTGTTAATGTCCAGTAATCTGTATTATTTAAACCTATACTCATATCAAATTGTCCTGCCATTAATTCTCCAAACCTTAATAATCCTACTTTTGTTTCTGTACTTGTGGCATATACTGACATATCAGCATCTGTATATTTGGCTAGTTTATATGAGGCACCATATCCTACTGTTCCAAGGTACCATGTAGTACTATCTTCTATCATTTGACTATATCTACTATCTACATAACTATTTAAGTATTCTCCATTTAAGAAAGTACCTATATTATTACTAATTGAAAAAGTGGTATTATTTCCAAAGGTACTTGTTATAAACGTACCAGAATTTTTTAGAGGTTCGGCACTGGTTATCTTTGTTCCCCTACCATTTTCATGGCTTACTATTCTATATAAATTATTTTCATCATTTCCAAGTTTTATATATTCTCCACTATATCTACTTGAAAGTAGTGTTCCTGAAATATTAGTGTCATTATCTCCATTTAAACGATAAGGATTACCTATTGTTCCATCACCTTCTACTATATGAACGTTAGATTTTAAATTTATAGATGGCCGAACACCATACGCGTTCGAAGGACTATAGTATTCCGAGTGACCAGTGTCAGTGATGTAACGCACCTTAGACGTACTATATGGTGTTAATGTCCACCACGAAAGTCTATTATTTAAATAACACATTGAAAAAAGTTGATCTATGCGATAACTAGATTGATATTCATACATATTTAGTAACCCTACTGGTGCTGTTACTGTCGTTGTTCCATCTGGTCTTTGTATCCTCCCTAAATCATTAGCATCCATTGTGGCATCCCATTTTGCATCTGTTACGATAAAGTTCTCATAATCTCTTAAGTTACCTAAAAAACCATCTACTGTTGTATCATTTAACCAGTCTTCCATATAACTTCCTTCAAAATCAGCTTGATTTTCAGGATTATAGGTAGTTGAACTTATATTCCACTGTGTTACCAACTTTGTTGTCTTTGCTCCATTATTTACAGATACCGCTCTCCATAACTTACCACTATACCATATATAGTTATTTGGATTTTCTCTTGTTATATCTCCTGTTATAAATGTATCAATTCCATCATCAAAGGTACTTCCACTAGTTAAATTTTTTATAACTGTCTCTCCAGCAGATAAGGGTTTATCTCCATCTTTTCCATATACATTTATCTGAACGCTAAACTGTAACCCTCCTCCATCTCCTTGAGGATTATATTCTTCTGTTACATACATTCTAAGTCTATATTTATTACTTTCACTACTGTTCATACTACTTGTATATAAACTCATCTCTCCTGCTGGTCTTCCTGTATAATCATTGGCACTTGCTTCTTCATTATACGTTTCTGGTGTCATTAATTCTTCTTCTTTACCATCATCACTTAACTTAGTTAAATATAATTTTATATTAGAACCATCTATCTTCCTTACTCCACTATCGGTTACATCTTTTGCACTTATTTCATAGTTTATATTTACATCCCCTACTATTTTACTACTTACACTAAAATCAAAATATTCTCCATCATTTAATCTTACCATTCCTGTCTCATCTGTTGTTGGTAAGGCTCCTGTTAATGATATAGCATTATCTGTTTCTTCATAACTCATAGTAATTGATCCTGTTGTTATTGAGTTTAGTTTAGTACCTGTAGCACTATAATTAAACGCAGCCCAACTTACTCCTATTACTGCTATCACCATTACTATTAACAATACTATTATTATAATATTTTCTCGTTTTTTCATCTTAGCTCTTCTCCTTACCACTTAATATAACCAACTAAACATCTTTAATTCTTATATCTTAACTATATAAATTATATAATGTTCAATAAGTATTATCAAATACCCTATTTGTGTTTTACATCCATTTACTGTAAAATAGAAAATAAAGAAAGGAACTTATTATGAAAAGCATTTTAAAGAAAGATATAAATGAAATAACTATTAAAAACTCTAAATTCATAGGAGTTATTATACCTATAGAGTCTAAAGAAGATATAAAAGAAAGGCTAAGCGAATTAAAAACTGAATATAAAAATGCTACTCATTACTGTTATGCTTTTAAATTAATTAATGATAAAGGATTTAGTGATGATGGGGAACCTAATAAAACAGCAGGTATACCTATATTAAATGTTATTGAAGGAGAAAACTTAATAAATGTTTTAGTAGTAGTAATAAGATACTTTGGAGGTATTAAATTAGGACCAGGTGGTCTAATTAGAGCCTATTCTAATACTTGTAAAGAAGTTATTAATAAATCTACTTTAATAGATTTAATTAACGGTTTAGAAGCATCTATTACATTTGATTATTCTAAAGAAAAAGAGATTAACTATTTACTAAAAAATACTATTATAAAAAACAAACTATATGAACAAAACTGTACCTATATAATAGAAACTACTAAAGATATATTAGATAGTATAACTAATTTAATCACAATTAATTACTGTAAAGAAAAAATAATTCCTAAAATTAATTAGGAGTTATTTTCATCATAGAAAGCCAAATTATTTCTATTAATAATATCAATATTATTACTACTAGTTTTTATAGTAACTTTATATTCATACAATTTATCATAATTATAAATCTTACCATCTTTAATATCATCACTTATTTTGTCTATCGCTTCTTTAAAACTAAATTCTTTAGGACTACCTTCATATATTAATAAATTATTGTTATGTAATTCTACTTCTATATTATTATCTACTAAGTAATCATAATAAATAACAGTTACTTCTATTTTATCTGTTAGGCTATCATCTACTACGTATTCTATATCATTATGATAATATCCTACTGTAGTTAAATCATCTGACATAGGAAGAGTTTCTGTTATCTCTTTAGTTTTAGCATCTTTAGGCAGACTATCTACATAAGTTAAAGAGAAAAATTCGAATGCAAAGATAATAGAACCTATAATAATTATAATAAGTGATATAAGTAATGTAATCATGACTCTTTTATAATTATTTTTATGGTTAATAACAAAGTTTAAAGGTACTTCAAAGCATAATGCACTAATTATAAGTCCTGCTATTGTAAAGAGAAGTATTCCTATTATAGGCAAACCTTTAAAGACAAATAATACTTCAAAGCCAAGTAATACTGCAAGTACTACTATACAAATAAGAGGAGCGACTAAGAAACATATTATAAAGAATTTAATTATATAGATAATTATCTTAGCAAGTGTCCTTGATAGGGAATTACTGTTATTATCTTTAATAATAACCTTCTCTACTTCTTCTACTCTTTTCTCTTTAACTTTAGCCACTATCTCTTTATTAATATCTTCTTTAATCTTAATTCTATCTAAGTATTTAATTTTTAATACATAGATAAATATAACTATAGCAAATACGCTATATAAAATATCTACTATTAATCTAAATATAGTATTTAGTGTAGGTCCTACATAAGTAATACCATATAAAAGATTAGTACCTATTAAGTTTTCTATAATATCTTTAGGAATTGTACCTACTAATATAATTAGTATTAAAAGAAATACTGTTACTAAAAACTCTATTATCTCTTTAAAACTCATACTTTCAAATAAACAAACAATCTTTTTCATTAAAGTATTAAACTTATCTAATAAATCTTTAGTATTAATTACAGTTTCTTTTTCCTGTGTCCTCTCTTCTAAAACATCTCCATTTACTAAGGTATCCATATCTACATTAAATATTTTACAAATGGAAATTAATTTATCCATCTCAGGGTATGATGCACCACTTTCCCATTTAGATACGGATTGTCTTGTAACATCAAGCTTCTCAGCTAATGCTTCTTGACTCATATTTTCTTTTTTTCTTAACTTTTGCAAATTACTAGCAAAATTCATATTTCTCACCTCGTGTTAAATTTATCAAAAAACTCGGTTGCGTCCCACCAATTTTTAGTTAATTTATGTAAATTTTTAGTTGCAGAAAGGAAAAAAGACTAGTTTTTACTAGTCCCTTGGTAACCAGGATACTATTTCATCTAGATTATGATAACCTACTTCTTTTTTTACTAATGCACCATCTCTATACACTTCTATAGTAGGTACACTCATAATACCATGTGCTCTTGTTAAAGCATCGAACCTGTCTATATCTACTTTAACAACTTTTATTCTTGGAAATTTCTCAGCTATTTCTTCAAGTACTGGACTTAACATCTTACATGGTCCACACCAAGTAGCAAAGAAATCTACCAAAACGTCTCCTTCTTTAATTAAATTTTCAAAATCATTAACATTTTCTAAATAATTCATATTTCCTCCTATCTATATTTATCTATTACGCTATCAAGTCCAGAAATATCATCGAGTTTACCTGTTTCTTTAACATTATCCATAAACTCTACTGATACGGTCTTATATTTTAACATAATATCAATAACTTTTAAATCATTAGTATTTCTATCATCTTTACTACTTAAACTAAGTACATCATCAATCGCATAATTTAAGCCACCTAAACAATCTTTAAGTACTGGAGTATCATTAACAATAAACCTTCTTACTCCTGAAGACATAAATAATTCACTTCCACTTAAAGGTATTGCAATAACATTTAAAATGATAAACATTAAAATATATCCTTCCAATAGTCCTACAATAAATCCTAATAGTTTATTAGGTAGTGCAAGTATTATGGTAGCATTAATAATCTTACTAAATATACCTGTTACATCTATTAGTATTTGTAATATCACTCTAAATATTATAACTAATATTAGAAATGCTATTAACTGATAGAATATAATATTCAAACTAATTAAATTACCTAAAGGTATTTTAAAGTTAAAGAACGGTAAATAAGTACAGAATATTTCAGCGATAAAATCTTTTAAGAAGAAAGATAATACAAAAACAACGACTGTTCCAACGATTATAACAAGTTCTTTAAGAATACCTCTTTTACTTCCCAATACTCCACATAATAAAATAAGTAATACAATAATTACACTAAATATGTTTAAACTCATAAATCATCATCCTCCTATATTTATTATAAACTAAAATTTTAAACTATGCTATAATATTTTTAAGGAGAGATAAATTTATGAATGTTGTTATTAAAGTAAATGATGAAGTAAAACAAAAAATGACCCAATATTATAAGGATAAAATGCGTGATAAGAAGATTCCTTATGTTGTATTCCAAGCGAAAGATGAAGATACTGTGATTACGATGTATGAATCTGGTAAAGTTATGTTTCAAGGTACTAGTGCTGATGTAGATGCAGCGATGTGGGGAACATTTTTATCTAATACCAAGGAAGAAAAAGAAAAGCAGAAAGAAAAGGATTCTATATATCATAACTGTTCATCAGTTGGTAGTGATGAAGTAGGAACAGGAGATTATTTTGGTCCTATTGTTGTAACAGCTACTTATGTAAGTAAAGAAAATGTAAAGTATTTAGAAGACTTAGGAATAAGAGACTCTAAAAAATTAACTGATGATTTTATTTTAAAAGTAACACCAGAACTTATTAAAAAGATTCCTTATAGATCAATTATTTTAACCAATAAAGAATATAATGAAAAATATAGTAAAGATATTAATATGAATAAGATAAAGGCGATTATGCATAATAAAGTATTATATCAGATAATGCAAGAATTAAAGCCTGATGTAGATTATATTATTGTAGATGAATTTGCAAGAGAAACAAGATATTATAATTATATTAAAGATGTGCCTAATGTTCAAAGAGGTATTACTTTCGTTCAAAAAGCTGAAGATAAGAACCTAGCTGTTGGAGCAGCTTCTATTATTAGTAGATATATCTTCTTAAAAGAGTTTGATAAGTTATGTGATGAAGTTTCTCTACCTCTTCCTAAAGGAGCAGGAGTTAATGTTGATAAAGTTGGAGAAGAATTAGTTAATAAATATGGAGAAGAAAAGTTAAAAGATGTAGCAAAGTATAATTTTAGAAATACCCAAAGAATATTAAAAACACTTATTTTTTAAATAATAACTAAATAACACATAGATTTTGTTCTATGTGTTATTTAATTCTAAACCGAATATACACTTATCATATAGAAAAGAAATTATCTTATCTTTATTACCAGTATTATAATATTCTGTTAATAGTCTATTAAATTCATTGATATCTTCTTCTTTAACAGAAATAATACCACAACCATTACTTATAAGAAGTTTGTTAGCAACTATCATAGCAGTTCGTTTATTACCATCCCAAAATAGTTGACTTCTCATTAAATAGAGCATAAGATTTAAACTTCTTTTAGTAATACTTTCTTCTTTTAAAATAGTTTCTATATTAGTAATTACATCTTCTTTTTCTGGAATAACAGGAATATAATCTACTCCATTTATACCTACTTTACCAGTCCTTAAAACACCCCACTCTAAAGATTCATTTCTTGATACAAAAGAATTTACTTTACATATAAAATCAAGAGTAATATAAGCATCTATATTAGAAAGTGTAAAATTCCAAGCATCTCTCAAATTTAAAATACAATTTATTTCATCTAATCTTAAACTAGGTACATTTACTCCTTCTAAAACCTTTTTAGTATCTTCATAAGTTATGTTAATTCCTTCAAGTAGTGCACTATTATAAATGTTAGAAACTAGCTCTTCTTTTGTTAAAAATAGATTTTGTTCTTTTGTTAAATGATATTTTTCTTGCATATAAATCACTTCTTTTTAGATTCTATTATTTCTTTTTGTCTTACAAGTTCTGCTTCTAAAAGCTCTGTAACTAAAGCTTTATTCTTCTTTCTGCCCTCTAAAATATCAATTTCTTCTTCAATTACCAAATCTCTATAATTTTTGTGATTATAATAAAGAGGTTCTTTAGAATAAATAGCAACTTCTATATATTTATTTTTCTCTTCTTCTTTATAAAAAGGCAAAAGATTCTCCAAATAATTAATTTGTTCCTCACTACAAATTTCTGGCAAATATAATAAATATCCAGTACTTCTTAAATTTAATATTGATATATAATTGATAGATGCCAAAGACAAAGCCGCTGCCTCATCTGTAGATAATGAAATACTAAGATTATTTTTAGTAGCAAATTTTGCAAAACTATCTAAATGAACATACATTAACTTAAATTTATCGTCCCAAACTTCTTTCCCATTATCATCGATTATTTTAAGAAGAAAATTATCCATAAATTACCTCCTAAAACTCACAGTTACCAGGTGTTCTTGGATATGGTATAACATCTCTTATATTTTCTACACCTGTTAAATAAATTAAAAGTCTTTCAAATCCCATACCAAATCCAGAATGAACACAACCACCATATTTACGAAGATTAATGTACCAGTCAAGTTCATCTTTATCCATACCTAATTCATCCATACGAGCGACTAATTTGTCATAGTCTTCTTCTCTTTGACTACCACCCATTATCTCTCCTGCACCAGGAACTTCTAAGTCAACTGCAGCGACAGTCTCACCATCAGGATTTTGTTTCATATAGAAAGCTTTAATATCTTTAGGCCAGTCAGTAATAAATACTGGTCCATCAAAATATTCTGTAATATATTTCTCATGTTCTTTAGCAATATCTTCTCCTTGTTTAGGTTCAAACTCCCACTTAACATCTGCTTTCTGTAATATGTCTATAACCTCTTTATGAGTAACTCTTGTAAATTTAGAATTAACTAATTTAGTAAGTTTATCAAGTAGTCCTTTCTCAACAAATTTATCTAAGAATTCCATTTCATCATTACAGTGTTCTAATACATAACTAACTACATACTTTAACATCTCTTCCATTATTTCCATATCGCCATTTAAATCACAAAAAGCAATCTCAGGTTCTATCATCCAAAACTCATTAGCATGTACTTTAGTATTAGAGTTCTCTGCTCTAAATGTAGGACCAAAAGTATAAGTTTTCTTGTAAGCAAGAGCGAATGTCTCTGCTTCTAGTTGTCCTGATACTGTTAATGATGTAGGTTTAGAAAACATATCTTTACTATAATCTACTTTACCATCTGCTTTAGGAACATTATCCAAATCAAGACATGTTACATGAAACATCTCTCCTGCTCCTTCACAGTCACTTGCTGTAATTAATGGAGCATGGAAGTAAACGTATCCTCTATCTTGAAAGTACTTATGAATAGCATAAGCTGCTATACTTCTAACTCTAAATACTGCTTGGAACAAGTTAGTTCTAGGTCTAAGATAAGCTTGTTCTCTTAAAAACTCACGAGAGTGTTTCTTAGGTTGTATTGGATAGTCTTCTGGACATTCTCCTAGTAATACAACTTCACTTGCTTGTATTTCAAAAGGTTGTCCTTCTTTAGGTGATTTAACTACTGTTCCTACTACTCTAATTGCACTTCCAACATGTATCTTTTGAATAGTCTCAAAATCTTCTAACTTATTATCGTAAACAACTTGTATATGTTTAAAACAAGTACCATCAGAAAAGTCTATAAAACCAAACTCTTTTTGTTTACGATGATTTCTTATCCATCCTTCCAAAGTTACTTCTTTGTCCATATATTCATCAATTTTTTCATATAATTCTTTTGCATCCATAATTCTCTCCTCCTTAAATATAAATTATAATAAAAGACTAGTCCGATACCATAATACTTATAGTACTATGGGACGAAACTAGTCTTCCGCGGTGCCACCCAATTTATTATAAAATTTTAATTAACTTTATAATCACTTTTTCGATTCTATTAAATCATACAAATATAACGGTTTGCACCCGGCTTAGTCTACTTAATTTCTTTAAGCACTCCGAAATGTTATTCACTATTCATACTTTACTTGTTTCCACCAACCACAAGTTCTCTATGAAAGTTTAAAAATAGTTACTTCTTTTCATCATTGTTTTGATATATTTAATATACTATTATATTACTCACTTGTCAAATACTTTATTCATCTCTTTATTTGTTTTTTACTTTAGATTTACCTAAAGGATATTCTTTAACTATCTCTATATTATCTATTTTATCTAATCCTAGACTTTCTATAAATGCTTTATAATCATCATTATCTACTATCATATTAGAATCAGTAAATACTTTACCATATTTATTATTAGCAAATAAAGATGCTGATAAAGAGTAAATATCTTTCCTACCATACTTTATGGATATAGAATTTTTACTATTAGGCTGAAAATGAAAATAATATATATGTTTGCTTCCCTTACCAACCATATCATATAAAATATTAGTATATTTTTTTAATAGCTTTTTTAAATATATTAAATCTCCACTATTTTGATAAAATCCTAACTCTTTCCTAAAATTACTTAAACTATTAAACAGTAATAAAATATCATCTTTTAAAGTATTAATCACTTCTTTACTATATATTTTACAATTATTATCCTCACTCATATATTTACTTTTAATAAGAGTACCAAGTTTATCATAAAAGCTTTCAATTATATTAACAATTTCTTCTCCTAGTTCTTTATCTCCAATAATATAACTTATCTCATTAATTATAGACTTTAACATATTTTTAGTTATATAACCTTCATAAGAGTTACTAACCTTCTCTTTTAGAATAGATGCTTCATCTACTATTAAAAGAGATGGATCCTTAAACATTGGATTATCTTTTCTTTTTAAAGATGCTACTAATAATTCATGTGTACATATTACATAACTAGCACTAGGCCAACTCCTTCTATTTAAATAGTATTTACATTCATCTCTATATAGACACTTCTTACAACTTTCTCCATTTATATTGATATTAATATTAGTCCAAATCTCATTAGAAATACTGGGATAATCTTTTTTATCAATCATTTCCTTTCCTATTTTTTTACTTATCTCATTTAATGTCTTATTTTCTTGATGACTTCTAAGATATTTCTCTAATCTTTTCATACAAACATAATTAACATGTCCTTTAGCGACGGTAACTGGAATATCTACATCTATTAATTTAGAAAGTTTATCTATTTCTTCTTTTAATTTATTTTGTAAGAAAATTGTAGCAGTTGAAATGAGAAAACCTTTAAAAGTTTCTTTATCTTTACTTGCATATAATAATGGTATTAAATAGCCATAATTATTATCATCTTTTTCTACTACTAAGATATTTTTATCTCTTAGGCTATCTATAATATCTAAAGCAAGAGTCTCATCCTCTTCTTTAAGCTCATGTATATTAAAAAAACTCTCCACTTCATCATATATTTTATCTTCAAAACTTTCTTCTTTCCAAATACTCATAAAGATTCCCCCTAAGTACGCTTATTTTACCATAATTTTAATTAATGGTAAAGTAACAGAATTAATTACTTTTTTGATACTTGCATATAAGATGCTTATATGATAAGATGTATATGTAAGAAAAATTTTCATACAATAAAAAAGAGGGAAAAACTTAACTTGCCAGAGTTGAGTCTTGCCCCTATTGTTTTTTAGGTTTAAGTACTTAATCTTGCGATTGAGTACTTTTCTTATATGGTGTTACTTTACAAAAAGTAAGATGATTAATAAGAAGATAATTATGATTAAAGCAGTAACTAAAAAGTCTATTTTTCTCATAATATCAAGCCCCTCCTTATTTAGAGTAGGCAAGTACCCAATTGTTAAGTTTCCCTATAACTATTAGTATCATATTGATTTCTATATAGTAAGGAAAAATATAATAAATAATTAATCATTCTTCTTAGTAAATTTATTAAATCTATCTATTTCACTATCATCTAAATCTGTTTTAGCAAGTGACTCGAATAGTTTTTTCTGGTCTCGTGCTAGCTTTTTAGGAGTAACTACTTTAAAGATAACATACATATCTCCTACTCTTCTACTAGTAGAGTCTTTTATACCTTTACCTTTAAGTCTTTGTTTATCTCCACTATCAGTACCTCCTGGTATAGTTAATTTAACATTACCATAGATTGTAGGTATTTCTTTTTTACAACCTAGTACTGCTTCAGCCATATTAATAGGTACTTCTAGATAAATATCAAGACCATCTCGTTCATAGTATTTATGTTCTTTAATATGAAATTCTAGATATAAGTCACCTGAGGAACCACCATTTTCTCCAGCATGGCCTCTACCAGGTACTCTTAGTCTTTCACCATTATCTATTCCACTAGGAACATTTACAGTGATAGTCTTATGAGATTTAACTTGTCCTTTACCACGACATTTACTACATGTCTCTTTATATGTCTTACCTTTACCATTACACTCAGGACAGGTTGTTTTAGTCATGAATGAACCAAGTATTGTTCTTTGTTCACTAGTAATAGTCCCACTGCCATGACATCTAGAACAAGTTTCTTCTCCAAAACCACCTTTACCGTCACACTTATCACATTCTGTTACAACGTCTAAGTCAAAATCTTTCTCACATCCGTAGACAGCTTCTTCAAAGGTAAGTTCTACTTGCATTAACACGTCACTACCACGTCTTGCTCTACTACCTCCACGACTTCTACTAGAACCTCCAAAACCGAAGCCACCGCCAAATAAGTCATCAAAGATGTCGCCTAAATCACTTGCATCAAAACCAAAGCCTGCTCCATTAAAGCCTCCAAAACCAGAACCGGCTCCTGCTCCTCCTACACCAGCATGACCAAATTGATCATATTGACGACGTTTATTATCATCAGAAAGAACTGAATATGCTTCTTGAACTTCTTTAAACTTCTCTTCAGCATTTTCTTCTTTACTTATATCAGGATGATATTTCTTAGCAAGCTTTCTAAAGGCACTTTTTATCTCATCTTTAGTAGCACTTTTAGATACACCCAAAACTTCATAATAGTCTCTTTTAGTTGCCATATACTACACCTTCCTTCTAATATAGACTTTCTAACATAGAAATTAATTTATCAAAATA
>CALVPN010000010.1 GCA_944351375.1 uncultured Bacilli bacterium
CGGCGTCCGTCCATCAATAAATCTAAAATCTAACGTGCAAATAATTTCAGGAACAGGGACAAAATCTGATCCGTTTGTTCTGACTCTAGGTAGTTAGGTGTCAGTAATCTAGGAAAGGTATTTTCTAGGTTATTGACTAATTAATTAGGCTATAATTAGTTTAAATAAATTATAGTAGGGAATTACTGATAGTACGTCTAACGTGCGTAATGTGAATAATATAGTGGTGCGAGCAACAATTCTGTTGCTCTTTTTTTATTGACTTACAATATCTACTATGATACATTATAGATATAAGAGGCGATGCATAAAAAGATGGAGAAAAGGAGGTTATAAAAAAGTTAATTTTATATGAATTTTGTTAATTGATGTTACTTTTTTAGCTTAATTTTCCATTTTCACATAACGAATCTGTTAAATTTCCTCATGTTTCTAGAGTCAATTTACAAAATTATCCTTTTGGAACAGGTTAAAACTTATGTTAAAACTGTTGTAGGGGGTGAGTCTATTGGCTATAACACAACAAAGATTTGAACAAATAAAAAAAGAATTAGATAAAAAGAAAGAGATAGTACCTGCAACCTATGATGGTGTTTTTAAAGCAATTATGGATAAATGCCCTAAGTTTAGGGCAGATTTAACCTCTAGAATAACAGGTATACCTAAAGAGTTGATACTAAATACTTATCAAGAGAAAAATACAGAATATAAAATAGATAATGCTTTAGAAAAAGGAAAAGTATCAGATGTTCTTTTTGGTATAGATGGCTATGTTATTAATTATGAGTTTAATGGGAGAAAATGGGATGGATTAATTGAACGTAATGATGCTTATTTAGGTAAGATAAAAAATGATTTATTAAGAAAGACAGAAAGTTATAATAAGTTACCTAAAGTAATACAGATAAATATAAATAACTTTTATTGTTTCTTGAGTGGAGAGAATCTTTTAGAATTTAAATCAAGAGATAAGTATGGAATAATAGAAAGTGATAAATGGGGAAAGTTTTATATTAATTTAAAACTAATACGAGAAAAGTATAAAAGAGGTTTAACCTTAAATAAATTAGAGAAAGAGTTATTAATATTAACACTAAAGAAGATTAGTGAAATAGAGAAGATAGCGAAAGGAGATGAAGAGTTAATGGAAGTTACAAATGAACTAAAAAATTTAACTTATGACATTGATACAATAGGATTATATGATGAAGAAGAGGAAAGAAGAAGAATAGAGAATACTAAAATAAATACTGCTGAAGAAAAAGGAATTAAGAAAGGCATTGAACAAGGTGCTAATAATGAGAAAAAATCTATCGCTAAAAATCTTCTTAAAATAGGTATGCCTATAAAAGATATAGTTAAAGCGACAGGTCTTTCTAAAAGTCAAATAACAATGTTAATGTAGGTGAGTTATAGTTTATTAAGTCTTGTAAAAATAATAAATGTAGTCTAAAATAAGTTATGTAAAATAACTTATTTTTAGTTGGGTGGTGATGTTTATGAAAGACTTTAAGGAAAAATTAAAACTCGTTCCAGAACTACCTGGAAGTTATCAGATGAAAGATAAGAATGGTTATATTATATATGTTGGTAAAGCTAAGAACTTGAAGAAGCGTGTTAGTAGTTATTTTAGAGGTAATGTAACTGGTAAGACTGCTATGCTAGTAGGGGATATAGATGATTTTGAATATATCGTTACTGATAGTGAGTTAGAGAGTTTAATCTTAGAGATAAACCTAATTAAAAAATATGATCCTAAATATAATATTTTACTTAAAGATGACAAGAGTTATCCATATATTGAACTAACTAATGAAAAATATCCTAGACTTAGAGTAGTTAGAAATGTTTCTAGAAAGAAGAAAGCTCATAAACTATTTGGACCATACCCTAATGTAGGCTCAGCTAGAAAAACAGTAAATATGATTAATCGTTTATATCCTTTACGAAAGTGTGAGAAACTACCTAAAAAAGAATGCCTCTATTATCATATAAATGAATGTTTAGGTTATTGTATTAAAGATATAGATGATGATACAATTAAGTCTATGACTGATGAGATTACAAGCTTTCTTAAAGGTAATAGTAGTTTTATTAAAGAGAAGATTACAAAAGAAATGGAAAAAGCTAGTAATAGTTTAAATTATGAAAAAGCTCTCGAGTTAAGAGAAATGTTAACTGATATAGATATAACTTTAACTAAACAAAAAATAGACTTAAAGAAAAATTATAACTTTGATATCTTTGCCTATACTAAAGTGGATAACTATTTATCCATAACAGTCTTTTTTATAAGAGAAGGAATACTTTTTGGAAGACATCATGAAACATTACAGACTTTAGATAATGTAGTTGATGATATGGAAGAATATATCATTAAATTCTATGAGAAAAATATTCTTGCTCATGAAATATTAATACCAGATACCTTAAATGCAGAACTTTTAAGTGAATATTTAAAAGTAAAGGTACATATTCCAAAAAGAGGAGAACTAAAAAAACTAGTGGATTTAGCAGAAGAAAACTCTAAAGTAGTTTTAAATGAAGAGTTAGAGACTTTAAAGAAAGATGATAATAAAAAGATGGAAGCTTTAAATGAACTTAAGACTCTCCTTGGAGTAGAAAGTGTGTCAAGAATGGAAAGTTTTGATAACTCTCATTTATTTGGAACATATTATGTAGGAGCGATGGTAGTATTTCGTGACTTTGAACCCTTAAAGAATGATTATCGTAAATATAAGATAAGTACTGATGTTAAAGATGATTTAGGAGCGATGAGAGAAGTCTTATATAGAAGATATTTTAAAGCTATTATGGATAATGAAGTGTTGCCTGATTTAATCGTTATGGATGGTGGAGAAACACAAGTAAATGTTTGTAAAGAAATTCTTTCTAGTTTAAATTTATCTATTCCAATAATAGGTCTTAAGAAAGATAGTCATCATAGAACTAATACTATTATAGATAGTAATTATAAAATATTAGATATTAAAAGTGATAGTAATTTATTCCTTTATCTATCTAAAATTCAAGAAGAAGTTCATCGCTTTGCTATTTCCTATCATCGTAATATTAAAAGTAAAGGACTACTTTCTAGTTACTTAGATTTAGTTCCAGGAATTGGTGAAGTTAGACGTAAAGAATTACTTAAAAAGTTTGGTTCTATGAAAAAAATGAAAGAAGCAAGTGTAGATGAATTAAGTAAAATAGTAGGAGATACAGTTGCTACTAACTTATATCAAGTCTTGCATGAGGAGGATGAAAATGAAAATAAGTAGGAAAGGTTTTACAATGTTAGAATTACTTGCAGTAATTATTATATTAGGAATATTACTTACTCTTGCCTATATGGGAGTGTCACAATATATTAGTCAAACTAAAGATACTGTTTATGAAGACTTTGAAAAAAATATTACAAGTGGTGTTACTAACTATTTAATAGATCATTCAGGTTCTATTCCAAGTGTTGGAGAATCTTTAGTTGTCGATGTAGAAAAATTAGTTTGTGAAGGATATATTGAAGATTTAGAAGATCCTAGGGAAGCTAGTAAAACTTGTAATTTAGAAAGTTATGCTATTGTTAAAAGAAATAATGATACTAATTATAATATGGATATAGAATATTCTGCTTGCCTAAAATGTTCTTCCTATGAAAGTCCTGCTTGTTCTAATTCTATTGATGGTATTAAAAGATTAAAAGCAGATGCATCTTGTGAGGTAAAATAATGGGTACTATCAAAGTAATGGATGAAATCCTTGCTAATAAAATTGCAGCAGGAGAAGTAGTAGAAAGATGTTTAAATGTCGTTAAAGAATTAGTAGAAAATTCTATTGATGCTGGATCTACTGATATTAAAATAAATCTAATAGATTCTGGTACTAAGAAAATAGTAGTAAGTGATAATGGTATTGGTATGAATAAAGAAGATGCTACTCTTGCTTTTTCACGTCATGCTACTAGTAAATTAAAAGATTTAGATGATTTATTTAATATAGGTACTTTAGGTTTTAGAGGTGAAGCCCTACCATCTATAGCATCAGTTTCTCATGTCTATCTACAAACTAGTAAAGATGGAGTAGGGACAAGTATCTCTTTAAATGGCGGTGTTATAGAAAGTGTTGAAAATAGTGATTTAAGTGTTGGTACTACTATTGAGGTAAGAGATTTATTTTATAATACTCCTGTAAGATTAAAATACTTGAAGAATCTTTATACCGAGTTAGCTTTAATAATAGAATATGTTAATAAAATGGCTCTATCATTTCCATCTATTAGATTTGTTTTAACTAATAATGATAAAGAACTTCTTAATACAAGTGGAGATGGTAATCTTTTAAAGGTAATCTATGCTGTCTATGGAATAGATGTTACTAAAAAGATGATAGAAATAAGTGGTGAAAATGATGATTATGTTATATCAGGTTATATTGGTTATCCAGAAATAGCAAAGACTTCAAGAAATGTTATTACAACATTAGTAAATGGTAGAGTAATTAAGAATTTAGATTTAAATAGATGTCTAATTGATTGTTACCATACTTATATACCTAAAGATAAGTTTCCAATGATAGTTTTAAATATTGATGTAGATCCAATTCTTATAGATATTAATATACATCCTCAAAAGATGGATATTAAGTTCTCTAAAATGGAGAGTTTAAAAGAATTAATTACTAAAGTAATCAGTTCTAAATTAAAAGAAGTACTTCTAGTACCTCATGCTAATATTAGAGATTTAAATACTATTTATGAAGTAGAAGATTCACTTTCTCTTAATACTATTAATTATGATATAGATGAGGAAGAAGAAACTGATAAAGAAACATCTCCTAATTTAGAAGAGTTATCTTTTGATTTTGATAATGATAATAAAATAACCGGTACTAAGACGGAAGAAGTAGTTGAAGAGGAAAAAGAAGAAGAGACTAATTACCGTATCAAAGAAATGATACCTGTAGGTATAGTCCATAAGACTTATATAATAGCAGAGAACTCTAGTGGTATGTATATAATAGATCAACATGCTGCAGCAGAGAGAATTAATTATGAGAAGGTTTTAAATGCTTTATTAAAAGATGATTATAAAATTATAGATTTATTAGTACCTATTAGATTAGAATATCCTAAAGATGAGTTTATTAGAATTAAGGAACATATGGATATTTTAAAAAGTATAGGTATCTCTTTAGAAGAGTTTGGTGATAATACTTTTATTGTTAGAAGTCATCCTACTTGGTTTTTCGAAGGCTATGAGAGGGAAGCGATAGAAAAGATAATTGCTATCACTCTAGAGAAAGGTGAATTTGATAAAGAGAAATTCATCTATAAAACAGCTTCAACTATGGCTTGTAAAATGAGTATAAAAGCGAATGATTATCTAGATTTAAGCTCAGCTAAAATACTTTTAGATAACTTAAGACGTTGTGATAATCCATTCACTTGTCCTCATGGTAGACCAACAATTATTACATACAGTAATTATGATTTAGAAAGACTATTTAAAAGAGCGATGAATTAATTAAATCACAGTTATAACTCTAAAAAAATATCAAGTTATTTGATTTGTTTGGAGTTATGGTATATAATAAACTCAAGAGGTGAATAAAATGGAAAGAAATGCTATGAAGAGTCTTATTGACTGGAAAAATAAAAAAAATAGAAAACCTTTACTTTTATATGGAGCAAGACAAGTGGGTAAGACATATTTAGTAAAAGAGTTTGGTAATAAATATTTTAAAGATATTATTTATGTTAACTTTGAAACTAATAATATAGTTAGTAATATTATTGATGAGAATATTGAGCCTAGTTATATTATTAAAAATTTAGAAATAGTTTTTAATAAAAAAATAGATAAAGATAATACATTAATCTTTTTTGATGAAATTCAAAAAAATACTAGAGCCTTAACTTCCTTAAAATATTTCTGTGAGGAAGCAAGTGAATATTATATAATTGGTGCAGGTTCTCTACTTGGAGTACATATAAATAAAAAAGATTTTTCTTTCCCTGTTGGTAAGGTAGATTTTCTAACTATTTATCCTATGTCTTTTGATGAGTTTTTAATTAATATAGGCAATTCCTTATTACTTGATTCTATAAAGGAGCATTTTGATACTAATAAAGAAATGCCAGAAGTCCAACATAAGAAAGCCCTTGATTTATATTATGATTATTTAGTAATTGGAGGTATGCCTGAAGTAGTAAAAGAATATATTAATAATAATTCTTTTATAAGTGCAATAGATTATCAAAAAAATATAATTGAATCTTATAAAAATGATATTACAAAATATTGTGCTGATGGTAACGAATCTAATAAAGTTTTAGCAACATTTGACTCTATTCCTGTGCAACTTGCTAAAGATAACAAAAAATTTCAATATAAATTAATTAAAAGTGGTGGTTCTAGTTCTATTTTTGGAGATGCTATTAATTGGTTAGTTAATGCAGGTATTGTAAATAAATGTGTTAAGACAAAAATCGGTGTGCCTCTTAAAATGTATGAAGAGTTAGATTCTTTTAAACTATATATGAACGATGTAGGTCTTTTAACTAATTTAAGTGAATATCCTATATACTTAATAAAAAATAGAGAAGCAGTTAATGAAGTAATGATCGGAATGTTAACAGAAAACTATGTTGCAACTTCCTTAAAGATTAATAATATAAACTTAAATTATTGGAAAAATGATTATGAAAGTGAAGTAGATTTTATATTACAGGGAGAAAAAGGAAGTATCATTCCTTTAGAAGTTAAGTCTAGTAATCATGTTAAATCTAGAAGTTTAAACAACTACATTAAAATATATAATCCAAAATATGCTATTAGAATATCTTCAAAAAATTTTGGATTTAAAAATAATATAAAGTCTGTTCCTTTATATGCAGTATTTTGTCTTAATAAAGATAATATAGAAAGATAGTGATATTATGATAATTGCAATATTGGGACCAACTGCTGTTGGTAAAACTGCTTTAAGTATAGCGTTAGCAAAAAAATATAATGCAGATATTATTAATTTTGATGCTATGCAAGTGTATGAAAAACTAGATATAGGTACTGCTAAAGCAACACATGAAGAAATGGAAGGAGTTCCTCATCATTTATTAAGTTTTGTTTCTCTTGATAAAAACTATTCGGTTTATGATTACCAAAAAGATGCCAGAAGTCTAATAGATAAACTCCTAAAAGAAAATAGAAATATTATCTTAGTAGGAGGGACAGGTCTTTATTTAAAAGCTTTGCTTTTTGATTATAACTTTACAGAAGGAACAACCTATAAAGAGTATAATGATTTAACTAATGAAGAAATACTTGCTAAAATAAAATCTTACAATGTAGAAGAATTACCACATGTAAATAATAGAAAAAGGCTAGTAAGACTTTTAAATAAACTTGAAAATAATGAGGCTATTACTAATAATGGTAATAATCTTTTATATAAAGATACTATCTTTATAGGACTTACTACTGATAGAAATACTTTATATGACAAGATTAATAAAAGAGTAGATGTAATGTTTGATAATGGTCTTCTAGAAGAAGTAGAATCATTAAAAGACTATTTTAAAACTTCTAAATCTTTGAATACTGCGATAGGTTATAAAGAGTTTATTCCATACTTTAATAAAGAGAAAACTCTAGAAGAGATTAAAGATGATATTAAGAAAAACTCAAGACATTATGCTAAAAGACAATACACTTTCTTTAATCATCAGTTTAATCTTACTTGGTTTAATACTAATTATAATGACTTTAATAAGACAATAAATGAAGTTATTAATTATATAGATGAAACTAATAATTAACACATGCAACCATCATTTGGTTGCTTTTTCTTGTATTTTTTCATAAAATATGGTAATATAACACCAAGTTGAAGGGGTATGTAGTATGAGAAGTAAAAAGTGCGTATTTGCAGAAGGTTATAGTGGTAAAAAATTATTTTTGATTTTTGTAATTGGTTCTGTTATTGGCGTTTTATATGAAGAGATACTTAATCTAGTTAAAATCTATTTCGCAACAGGAGATATTGTCTGGGAATTAAGAAGAGGAGTACTTTATGGTCCTTTTAATCCTTTATATGGATTAGGAGCAGTGATTGTTGTTTACTTGTTAGCAAAGCCAAACTATTCTAATATCAAAACATTTATATATGGCGGACTTTTAGGCGGATTTTTAGAATATTCTATTAGTCTTTTACAAGAAATATTTACGCATACCACTTCTTGGGATTACTCACATCACTTTTTAAATATTGGAGGAAGAACTACTATTCCTTTTATGATAGCATGGGGAGCTTTTACCTTAATATTTGTAAAACTAATCTATCCTTTTCTTTCAAAATGGATAGAAAAAATACCTGTAAATATTGGTAATATAATTTTCTATACTCTTTTAATATTCTTAATAATTGATATGCTTGTATCTTGGACTGCTTTATTTAGGAGTGCTTTGAGAAGAAATAATATTGAAGCCATTACACCAGTTGGTAGATTATATGATAAAATCTATCCAGATAGTGTATTATCTAAAAAATTTCCTAATACAGAATTTAAAGTTAGAAAGGGTAAGTAGTATGATAACATTAATATGTTTAGTTTTAATATTTATAGCAAGTTATTTATTAATAAAAGAATATATTGTTGCCTTAAAAGGTTCTAAAGTAACTTTAAAAAGAATTTATGATAATCCAAGTTTTGCTATCTTAATTCCTGCAAGAGATGAATCAAAGGTTATATCTAATTTAATAGACAGTATAGAAAAGCAAACTTTTAAGATAGATTCTAAAGATATTTATATTATTGTAGAGAGCAAGAAAGATAAAACAGTTGATATTGCTAAAGAAAGAAATATTAATATTATCTATCGTAAAAAGCTAACTAATCGAAGAAGAAAAGGTTATGCCTTAGATGATGCTATTAAAGAGATATTAAGAAAGAAAAAACACTATGATGCTTACTTTATCTTTGATGCTGATAATGTTTTAGATAGAAATTATTTTAAAGAAATGGTTAAAAGTTATAAAAAAGGGTATGATATAGGTATAGGTTATCGCAATACTAAAAATGGTAATTCTAGTATCTTTTCAGCATGTTCTTCTCTAACTTTTTCTATGATTAATACTTTTTCTAATAACTATAAAATGAAACATAATCTAACTCTAACAGTCAGTGGGACAGGTTTTTATATTAAAGGAAAGATTTTAGAAGAACTTGGTGGTTATCCTTTTAATAGTCTAACAGAAGACTATGGATTTACTTTATATGCAACTCTTAATGACTTAACATCAACATATAATATGAAAGCAAAGTTTTTTGATGAACAACCTACTGATTATAATACTACTATTAAACAAAGAACAAGGTGGGTAAAGGGATATTTTGACTCTAGAAGAAAGTATTATCCATTGCTAAAGAATAAAGCAGAGCTTAAAGATAATAATTATCCATCAGTATATATTACTTTAGTAGGAGTAAAACCATATGTCCTATTAGTTATTAGTGTTATTTTATATCTTGCAAACTTAACTTATAGAATAATATCTAACTCTATTGTTAAAGTAGAAGTTTATACTTTACTATTACAATTTCTAGTAATAGTACTTGCTATCTATATAGTATTATTAATCTTTACAGGAATACTTTTAATAAAAGAAAAAGATAATTTAAGATTAAATAGAAATATGAAGATTAAATCACTATTTTTTAATCCATTATTTTTAGCAAGTTATGTTAAATGTTTGTATTTGGCTTTAAAAAATAAAGATTTAGCATGGGAAAAAATTGAACACACTGTTAATATAGAAAAGGAGGATAAAAAGTGATTACTTTAGTTAAAGATATAAAAGAAGCGGATGGTATTACTCATAATGGAACTATGCATGATGATGAAGTGTTTGCAACTGCTTTTCTTTCTCTTTACTTTGGAGACTTTAAAGTAGCAAGAGTAAGTGAAGTTCCTAAAGATATATCAACTAAAACTATTGTCTATGATATTGGTAAAGGTAAATTTGATCATCATCAAAATGATGCTAGAATAAGGGATAATGGTATTAAATATTCATCATTTGGTCTTCTTTTTGAAGAGTATGGTATTAAGTATTTAAAAAAGTTAAAAGTAAAAAATGTTAAAGAAGTTTATAATTATTTTGTTAAAGATTTTATTGAAGCGATAGATGCCATTGATAATGGTATTTTTCCTGAAATAAAATCCCTACATAAAGTAAAAATAGTAGGTGATTTAATTAAGTTATTTAATCCGAGTTATGGAAGTGATGATACAGAAGATGAACAGTTTATTAAAGCAGTTGAATTTGCTAAAATAATGTTTATTGAAGAATTGAAAAATGTTGTTGGTAAAGTTGAAGCTAGTAAGAAGGTTAAAACTATTTTAAAAAAAACAAAAGGGTCTATTTTGATATTAGATGAATATTTACCTTATCAAGAGACATTACTCTCTTCTCCTTATGGCGAAAAAATAAAATTTGCTATTTATCCTTCTAATAGAGGCGGATATGGTATTAAAACTATACCTATTAGTACAACTGATAAAACTAGTAAAGTTTATTTTCCTAAAGAGTGGGGTGGACTTACTAATAACGATTTAGAAAAAGTAACTGGCATAAAAGGATCACTATTCTGCCATGCTAATAGATTTTTAATGACTGCAAAGAACTTAGATGCTGCTATTAAACTAGCAGAAATTGCTATAGAATTAAATGAACAACAATAATAGTAGTAATTAATAGAAGTTTAGGGTACAATAATAAATGGAGGAATAAATATGGAAAAAGATGGACAAAACCTAAAAAAAATAATGACAATTATAACTGTTATCATAACAATACTTTTAGTTGCTTTCATAATCTACGCTATTAAGATGAATCTTTTAACAAGTCCTGAACTTTTAGTTGAAAGAATAAAAGACTATGGTATCATTGGACCTATCATCTTTCTTTTTATTCAAATAGTTCAAGTAGTTTTTCCTGTTATTCCAGGAGGGGCTTCATGTCTTGCTGGTACTCTTGCCTTTGGGCCGATAGAAGGATTTATTTATAATTATGTAGGATTAACTTTTGGAAGTATTGCAGCTTATATGTTAAGTAGAAACTTTGGTCTTCCTCTTATAAAAAAACTATTTAAAGAAGAAACAATTAATAAATATTTAAAATATATAAGACATAAAAAGTTTGAAAAAGTATTCTTTTGGGGTATCTTTTTACCGGGTGCCCCAGATGATTTATTATGCTATATATCAGGTATTAGTAATTTGACCTTTAAAAAATTTATTATTATAATATTAATAGGTAAGCCACTTGCATTAATATTTTACAGCCTATTCGTAAAATTGTTTTAAGGAGTAGTTATGGGACATGTTAGTTATCTTTCTTTCTATGAAAGCCCTATTGGGATAATTAGAATTAATACTAGTCATTATGATGTTTTATCTTTAACTTTTATTGATGAACAGACAGAAGAAGAAAGAGAAAATAGATTAAGTATTAGGGTTAAAGAAGAACTGGATTTATATTTTAAAGGTGAATTAACTTCATTTTCATTTTATAATTATTTAATATCAGGTTTAGAAGCAAGGGTTCTAGAAATAGTAAGCCATATTCCTTATGGCGAAGTAATAACATATAGAATGGTTGCTAAAGAATTAGGGAACGAGGAAGTAGTTAGTCCTGTTATTAATGTACTAAAAGAAAATCCTTGTCCTATTTTAATACCATGTCATAGGATAGTGGATGATGATAGTATAGGAAGTTATGTTTCTGATATAGAAAAAAAAGAGTTTTTATTAAATTTTGAATCTCATAATAAAGAAAAGTAACTATTAGTCAAAAGACAAAAATAGTTACTTTTTAAGTTGAAGAGAAAGAAAGACTGTGATATCATTATAATAGGTGGTGAGATCTATGACACAGACAGTCTATAGTGAAGAAAATTTAAAAGTTTTATTATATTATGTTATTATCCCCTTATTAGTAATAATTATCTTATTTTTTATTGGTACTAAGATATATGCTCATTTTAATAAAGAGAAAGATGAAAATAGAACTAATTTTGTTATCAACTATTGGAGTAATGTTATGGGTATAATTCTAATCGCAATTCTTCTTTCTGTATCAATCGGTTTTGCGCTAGCTTTTACAGAGAATGTAAGGGAATTAAATGCTATAGCAGAAAATAAAGTGTTATATTATTTCTTTATGGTTTTTCCAGCATTCCCTTTGGTATTCTTAATCTATTATATCAGAAAATTTATTATTAATATTAAAAGAAAAGAAAAATTAGATAAGAAAAGTGAGGAAGAGTAATGAAAGAAAAAAAGGAAAGTTCACTAACTAATATTTTTGTGTATCTTCTTATTGTTATTTTTATTATTTTAATTATTATTCCGCCAGTATTTAGAATTTTCTTTAATGATGATACTTCTAATAATACTAGCAACAATAATAATTTAACTAGTGCTACAGCATTAACATGTAAAAGAGAAGTACCTGTTGGAACAATGGTTTATAATGTTACAATTACTAGTAATTATGGTAATAATGCTTTAAATAAAGTAACATTTACTTATGAGATGCCAGAAATAATAGATCCTACAATAGTAGATAATCCTATTTTAACTGAAATAAATAATTTAAGAAATACTGGTTTATTAGAAGAGACAACAACTGATACTAAAACTTCTTTTGTTTTAACTAAAGAAAGAAAAGAATCAAATCCTACTAATCCTAGTTTAGATGCTTATTTTCAACCACTAGCAAGGCAAAAAACTAATCTAGAGTCTTTAGGTTATACTTGTCAAACCCTAACTGCTTAATAACACAAATAATTAAAGAAAGAGCAAGCAGTGGTGCAAATAATAAATAGAAACTTATGATGTAACTAAGTCTACCCAGAATAAAAGTACTAGATAGACTGTTAATAGTTAGCATAAAAGGATAATTATAATCAGTTAAAACATTAATACTAGTTGAAAAGTATAATAGTAAATATTCTATAATTATAACTAAGACACCAGTTAAAAGAGCAAGATATAAATATTTATCTTGTTTTTTTCTATTATCTATTTCTTTATAAGGAATAAATAAAATTAAAGATAAGGCGATAACTTCATAAAGAAAGAATAAGAGACTTCCTTTTAGTATATCAGTAAAATTAGTAGTAAAAGGTACTTTCAAATAAGTTAAATCTAAACTAAAAGTACTACCTATAATATTAATAGCAAATAAAGGAATAAAGATAAAACCAAGGATTAGGGAAAGACTAGCTAATTCTTTATAACTTTGTAATGATATAATTAAACACATTAAAATTATAAGAATTAGGATACTATAAAAATTACCACTACTTAAATATGAGTTTTTAATAAAATTAGTAGTTTCTAATAATAGATATATAAAAACTATAGATAATATTAAACAAATACTTATTTTTAAATATTTATTTATAGGTTTCATTCTCTTTCTTAATACTAGTATTCCCTTAAATGCAATTGCTACTAAAATAGATCCTAATATAATACTAATAATAGTGTCACTTTTACTAATCTTAATAATCTTTTCTAAAAATAAAGGAAAAGATGATATAGAAAGAAAAAATGTTAAACTGGCTAATTGTAAAAGTCCTATTTTTTTATTAGTCATGAATTTTATTCTCCTTTTCTTTTAAATTAATATCTATTTTAATATTAGTGTTTCTATAAGTATTATAATTAAGCTCTCTAGTATGTAAATAAATATAATTAATAGTATTAGAAATATTAAATTCTTTGTCTTTTTCAGTATTTAATAATGTCTTTATATCATTTTCTAACATCTTAATGGCATTATTTTTTAAATTAGTTACATCTTTACTATCAGAAGAATCAAGATTACCAGTTATCTTGATATTAAGTGTATTATCCTTATACTTAATCTTAGTTTTTAAATCATATAAAACTACTTCATAACTTTTATTATCTATCTTAATCTTTGTGTTAAAAGTATCTATTTTTTCATTAAGTAGAAAACTTGTTCTTGTTAACTTCTTATTTAAAATAATATTTTTACTTGGTATAAAGCTTCCTTTACTTATAAGACTATTTTTATAACTGATTAAAGGAATAAAAGCATCTTTAATATCATCTGAACTACTACTTAATAGTTCTTTAAATGTTGTATTAATAATAGAACCACTCATTTCTTTCTCTTTTTTTATAAAGTTTTTATAATCTTTTCTTTTATGATAGTGTAGAAATAAATCACTTACTTTATCTTCTGTTGCAAAGACTAAATAATCAATAGAAGTAAATTCATCTTTAAAGAAATTAATAGTTGTTTTATCTAAAAGCTTAGTATTAAAAATAACTACTTCTAAATGCTTATAATAAGTTTTTTTATTATCAATATTTCTAGCTTTTAAAAATACTTCACCAAGACTTTCACCTGTAACAGTATAAACTTTATTATTATTGTTGATAACATTTAAATAAAGATGGTACTTATTATCATAATAATCTATTCCTAAAGTATCAACAACTGCTAGAGAGTTAAGTTCATGATATGGAGTGTAACCAAGAAATATTAATAATATTATTAAGAAAATAATAATCTTCTTCATAAGTCTCTCTCCCTTATTTTATTTTTAGTAAGTAATGGATTCCTAAATCTTATTCTTTTATGACTTCCTTTAATAATAGTATCTTTAATTTCTTCTTTAATGAAAGGGGAGAATGGGGCAAGATATGGAAGACTTTCTGATGATGTTGTGACTAGGGATGCTAGAAGAATAATAAAACCTACAAAGATTCCAAATAGTCCAAAGAACATAGCAAGAAATAACATAATAAATCTCCACCATCTTAAAGCATAAATCATTTCAACTGATGAAAAGGCAAGGCCTGATATTGCTGATATAGAAATAACTATTATCATAATAGGTGAAATAATACCAGCAGAAACAGCAGCATCACCTAATATTAAACCACCAAGAATAGAGACAGATGTTCCCATACTAGCAGGTTTTCTAATATCACTTTCTCTTAGTATTTCAAAGGATATACTCATAAATAAAGCTTCTATTAAAGCAGAGAAGGGAACAGTATCTCGCTGCTCCATGAAGTTTAAAAATAATGATAATGGTAATATGTCTTGATTATGAGTGGTTAAAGCAATGTATATTGCAGGAGTAAAGATTGCAATTAAAAAGGCAAGGAATCTTATTATTCTAATAAATGAAGTATTAATTGCTTTCTCATAATAATCATCACTAGTATGTAAGTAATCTACAAAGAAAGTAGGGGTAATTAAAACAAAAGGAGAGTTATCAGAGACTATGGCAATCTTACCTTCGAGTAGAGCTTGTGCGACTTTATCAGGACGTTCTGTTGATGTTATAGTCGGAAAGAAAAAGTTAGTCTTACTATCTAAATAACTCTTTAAATTACCTGTGTCTAAGATGCCATCAACATTAATTTTGCTAAGTTTATTTTTTATATTATCAACATTTTTTTTAATAACAATATTATTCATATATAAAATACCAATTTTAGTCTTACTAGATTTACCTATAAACATACCATCTACATATAAATCACTAGTTCTTATTCTTCTTCTTATAAGCCCAATATTGGTATTAAAATTTTCATTAAAAGCATCCTTACTTCCAGTTATACTAGCTTCATTATTAACAATAGGTATACCTCTATCTACGGTAGCCCTTGCTTCAATTGCAATACATTTAGTATCACTAAAAAGAATTAAGACAAACCCCATACAAATATAATCAGTCATATCGCTAATATTTTCTAAGACTTTCCCATTGTTAGTAGGAATAAAATTAAGAAGTTCTTGTTCTATATCATTACTATAAAATTTAATAGTTAAAAGACGTCTTAATATAAAATCATTAACATATGCTGAACTTGCCAAAACTTCACTCATGACTAAAGTGATTTCTCTATTATCTATAATAAAAGGTCTAATAATTAAATCGGTGGAGTTTCCAAAAGCATATTTAATTTTATCAGCTAGCTTTTCTTTCATAAGACCATCTCCATTTCCTTTATAGTATTACCAAAATTAAAATTATTATAAATTTCTTTTTCTTTAATGAATTTTGTAGTAATCTATTAGTAGGTGAGATGAAGATGAAAGTTAAAATAATAGATTATGATCATCAAGGTAGAGGAATCGCCAAAGTTTATAATAAAGTAATATTTATACCTAAAGTAAAACGAGGTGAAGATGTTTCTATTAAATTAGTAAAAGAAAAGAAGAATTATTCTATAGGTAAAAGATGTGACCATCTTAAAGTAAAGTATTGTCCTTATTATCAAACTTGTGGGGGTTGTCAGATAGGACATTTAACTTATGATGAACAGTTAGAGTTTAAAAAGAATACTGTCAAGAATATTTTTTCTAAGTATACAAATTATAATCTAGAAAATATAGAGATATTAAAAACAAAACGGTACAACTATCGTAATAAAGTAACTTTTCACATTAAGGAAGATAAGTTAGGTTATTATGAAGAAGAAACTAATAACTTAATACCTATAGATAAATGTAATTTATTAGATAGTGATATTATAACTTTAACGGCTTCTTTAAATTGTTTTATCAAAGTACATAAGAAACTAACTAAAGCCATTATTAAATCTTTAGATGGTAAACTTATGTTAATATTAGAAGGTAAGGAATCTAAAGAATCAATTAATGAGTTCTTCTCATCAACTGTTAGTTCTCTATACTATAACAATGAACTAATCAGTGGTGTACCTTCTTTAATGATGAATGTTTTATCTAAAAAGTTTATGGTAAGAAAAGACTCTTTCTTTCAAGTAAATAAAGAAGGGATTAGTTTAATTTATAAAGAGGTTATTAATTTAGTAAAAGAACTAACTTGTAATATTATTTATGACTTATATTGTGGTACTGGTACTATTAGCCTTTTAGTAAGTGATTATGCTAAAAAAGTAGTTGGTATAGAAGTAGTAGAAGATGCTGTTAGGGATGCTAAAAGTAATGTTAAGTTAAATAATATTACTAATACAGAGTTTTATTTAGGTGATGTTAGTAAAGTTATTGATAAACTTAATTATACTCCTGATACTATTATTTTAGATCCACCAAGAAGTGGTATTTCTAAAGACTTAATAGAAATTCTCTTATCTTTAAAAGTAAAGAATATTATATACGTTTCATGTAATCCTCTAACCCTTGCTCGTGATATTAATCTCTTAGATAGTAATTACTCTCTTAAATCTATCAAACTAGTAGATGAATTTCCTAATACTTATCACTTAGAATCTATAACATTATTAAAAAAAGTAAATAAAAGACAGGAGGAAAAAATATGAATTTCATAATTAAAGAAGGAAATATTAATGATATTAATGAAGTGGTAGACGCTATTAAGTATTTACATGATATAATTGAGAATAAGGAATGGTATGCGATAGGACTTGCTGGTTATGATAAAATCTTAAATAAATTAAATGATAAAGCTATTGTTGTTAAGGCTTTATATCAAGATGATTTGGCAGGCTTTCTAATAGCAGAGCGACATATTAATCCAAATGGTGAACTTGCAGAAGAAATACCTAAAGATGAGTTATCTTCATCTATTGAAATGGATAATGCCGGAGTTTTACCAAAATATAGAGGAAATCATTTACAAGAACATTTGATTTTAAAAGCAGAATCTATAATGAAAGAAAGAGATAGTAGTATAAAATACTCTTATGAAACTGTTCATCCTTATAATTTACCAAGTCTTAAAACTTTAGAAAAAGCGGGTTATAAAAAATATAAAGAAAAGTTAATGTATGGTGGTAAAATAAGATATATAATGAGAAAGGAGTTAATATGAGTTATATAAAAGATTTAAGAAAGTATGTAGGACATAATCCCATCTTAACAGCTGGAGTTCTTCTATTTGTTTTTAATGATAAAGATGAAGTGCTTATGCAACTTAGAACTGATTATAATCAGTATGGTTTTCCAGGTGGTGCGATGGAGTTAGGTGAAAGCTTTGAAGATGTGGCAAGACGTGAATTAAAAGAAGAGACTAACTTAGAAATTATAGATTTAGAAATGGTAAAAGTATTATCAGGAAAAGATACTTATAGAGAATATCCTAATGGAGATAAATTATATGATATAACTGCTATCTATGTAATAAAGAAATATAGTGGGGAATTGATGGTTAATGATAACGAAAGTAAAAAGTTAGAGTGGTTTAATGAAGATAATTTACCATCTAATATGACAGAACATACTAAAAACTATCTTGAAAAATATGGTGATATATTAGGTATGGCTTTAAAAATATACAAAGGAGAATAAATAATGATAGATTTACATATGCATACAACTTATTCTGATGGAACAGATACAATTAAAGAACTATTAGGAAAAGCAGGAGATATAGGTTTAGAAGTTATTTCTATTACAGATCATAATACTTGTAAAGCCTATTTTGAAATAGAAAAATTTAATGTGAAAGAAAAATATAAAGGAGATATAATAGTAGGGTGTGAATTTACTACTAGTTTTGATAATAGATTAATAGAAGTATTAGGTTATGGTTTTGATTATAAAGGTGTTAATAAATATTTAGAAGAATTTTATAGTGATGAGTTGGTTAATAAAAGGACTAATATTCTTTATAATAGATTACTTGATAAAATAAAAGAACTAGATTTAGAGTTTTATCTTGAGAGAGTAAGAGATAAAAAGTTTAAAAATGAGTTTTTTGAACGTGGTATATATGAAGAATTAGTTAAATACGAAAGTAATAAAGAAAAATTAAATGAAGATGTTTGGGCATCTTTTAGTAATTTCTATAGAAGAGGATTAACTAATCCTAAAAGTAAATTGTTTATAAATCATGCTGAGTTTAAACCTTCTATCAAAGAAATGGTAAATCTTATTCATGAAAACGATGGTATTGCTTTCTTAGCTCATCCTTATCAATATAAATTTGAGGATACAGAAGAATTTTTAGATAGAATTTATAACGAAGTTGCTTTAGATGGAGTAGAGTGCTTTTATACAACATTTAGTGAAGAACAAACTAATTATTTACTTGATTTTGCAAAGAAAAGAAATCTCTTAATATCAGGTGAAAGTGACTATCACGGAACAAGAAAAGAAAATCATAATCTAAGTGTAGGTAGAGGTAATCTTAAGATAAGCAAAGATATTATAAATAACTATAAAATAGGGAAATATTACCAGTAATTTTTTATTCACGAAATATTGAATTTTCTAATATTTTATGATACTATGAATATGTAAAAGAAATTTACATAAAATAAAAAAATAAGGAATACTTAATATTGACATGTTGAGTGAGCCTTTAGTATTATTGTTAGGCTACCTAATCAACAGATGTTAGTTAGGTAGTTTTCCTTTATATTAATACTATGAATAGTAAGAATAGTAAAAGGAAGATAATCATTACTAAAGAAAAAACTAGAAAATCTTTCTTGTTCATTAATATCACCTCCCTCTATTTATGAAAGAGGCTCTACCCAACTATTAAATGTTCCTAGATATATAGTAACATATTATATATTTTATAACAATTAAAAACACAAGGTTTTTACTGGTAATTTTTACCACTATATAAAATATTATTTTAAGTAGAAATTATAGATGTTGATATTTAGATTTACCTATGATAGACTTAAAAAGAAATGAGGAGTAATTATGAAGTTAGTAATAGAAAATCTAAGTAAAAGCTTTGATAAAAAAGAAGTACTTAAAAATATTAATTTTACTTTTGAAAGTGGTAAGATTTATGGATTATTAGGAAGAAATGGAGCAGGGAAAACTACTTTCTTTAACTGCTTAAATGAAGATTTAAAATGTGATAGTGGAGAGTTTTACTTAAATGATGGTAAGGCTAATAAAAAAATAGAAAGTAGTGATATAGGTTATGTTTTATCAACTCCTGTAGTACCTGAATTTCTAACAGGAAGAGAGTTTTTAAAATACTTTATAGATATTAATAAAGATAATATTAAAGACTTAAAAACTATAGATGAATATTTTGATATAGTTAAAATAGATATTGAAGATAGAGATAAATTAATGAAAGATTATTCTCATGGTATGAAGAATAAAATGCAGATGTTAATCTATTTAATAGCAAGCCCAAACATTTTATTATTAGATGAGCCTTTAACATCATTCGATGTTGTAGTAGCAGAAGAGATGAAAGAGTTGTTAAAGAAAATGAAAAAGAATAGAATATTAATCTTTTCTACTCATATTATGGAACTTGCCTTAGATTTATGTGATGAGATAGTAGTTTTAAATAAAGGGGAACTTTTAGAAATAAAAAGAGATGAATTAACAGATAAAGAATTAAAGAATAAAATAATTAATATCTTAAAAGGTGAAGAAGATGCTTAATAACTTTTTAATATCTTTAAGAGTAAAAAATGCTTATACTGTTAATCAAATTATTTATGGCTTTAGTAAATTACCTTTAATTGGTAAGTTAATACCTACTAAGTTTTATGGCTTTAAATATTTTAAAGTAATTAGTTTTATAATCTTTATTATAAGAGAATTAATTAGGACTTTTGGATATAAACTACTATATATTTATATATTCTTGTTATTATCATTAACCATTTATGAAAGTTTTGATGTTAGTTACATAATACATATCTATATCTTTCTGGCTTTAATAGGATCTTTCGCTAACACAGAAATATTTAATCCAACAAGAGATAAATATTATTTAATAGTCTTAATGAAGATGAGATCGAAAGACTATATTATTCCTAACTTTGTTTATTTCCTAGGAAGTATTTTTATAGGACAATTAGTATCATTAATTCTATTATTCTTTAATGTTATTACTTGGTATCAAGCTTTAATGTTAGTAATATTTACATTATGTATTAAATCAATTGCTATTGCCTTTTACTTTTATCGCATGAAAAAGAAAAATATTATTATAAATGAGAATAAACCTAAATCATGGACTTTATATTTTGGTTTAATAATATCGCTTTTATTAATAGGATATTTATTACCATATTTTAATCTAGTTATACAAGTTAATATTTTCTATATAGTTTTTATTATTACTTTAATACTAGGAGTAATATCTTTTAGAAAAATCTTGACTTATAATAACTACCAATATCTTTGTAAAGAATTATTAAAACACGATAATATCTTTGTGGTAAATAAATCTAATAATACGGAACAACTAACTACTACTAGTAGAAATCAAATTACTCTTGATAAAGGTATAACTAGTAGTAAGAGAGGATTTGCATACTTTCATGATTTGTTTGTAAAACGTCATCGTAAAATCTTAATTGATAGTGCCAAAAAGATGACTGTGTTTATTTTGATGATAGGAATAGTTTTAGGAATACTTATATATTTTATACCAGCTTTAAAGACTGGAGTTAATAACTTTGCTTTATTACTCCTACCATATATGTTATTTATCATGTATTTTATTAATACTGGTAAAAATATTACTAATGCTATGTTTATGAACTGCGATCATTCTATGTTATTCTATAGATTTTATAGAGAACCAAAAATAGTTTTATCTTTATTTAGAGAACGTTTAAAAACTGTAATAGTTATTAACTTATTACCAACTACTGTTCTTGCGATAGTCCTAGCGATACTCTTATTTTTAAGTGGAGGTACATCTAATCCTTTAAATTATATTATTATCATACTATCAATTATCTCAATGTCTATATTCTTTTCTATACATAATTTAGTCTTATATTATTTATTACAGCCTTACAATATAGGCATGGAAATGAAAAGTACTACTTATACTATTGCAAGTATTATTACTTACTGGTCATGTTATTATATTTCAAGAATAGAAATGTCTACCTTTATTTTTGGAATTATCATGATAATATTTGTTATACTTTATTCAATAATCTCTTTATTCTTAATCTATAACTATGCACCTAAAACTTTTAAATTAAAAAATTAAATACCAAATTAATAATTGGTATTTTTTCTTGACATTAACGTATATTTATTGTATAATTGTATTAGTAAAGTAATACAAAGAGGTGATAATTATAAGTTATGTTTTTGATAATGATAAACCTATTTATCTACAATTAGAAGAGATAATTAAAAAAGAGATATTTAAAGGAGAGTTACTTCCAAGTAGTAAAATACCTTCTGTTCGTGACTTTGCCCTTAAATATCAAGTAAATCCTAATACGATGCAAAAAGCATTACAAGGACTAGAAGAAGAGGGATTTATTTATACAGTTAGAACTAGTGGTAAATATGTTACTGATGATAGAGAGTTTATCTTAAAAGAGAAAAGATTACTTGCAAAGAGTCTATATCAAGATTTTATTAATAATTTAAAATCTTTGGGATATAGTGATACCGATATTAAGAAAATACTAAAGGAGAGTGAAATTTAATGGCTTTATTAGAAGTTAGTCATGTAAGTAAAAGTTATGGTAATAATAGAGTATTAGATGATGTTACCTTTAACATTACTAAAGGTAAAATCGTAGGACTTTTAGGACCTAATGGTAGTGGTAAGACAACTCTTATTAAGTTAATAAATGACTTATTAAAAGAAGACTCTGGTACTATTAAAGTAGAAGGGCTAGACCTTGGAGTTGAAACTAAGAAGTTAATCTCTTACTTGCCTGATAAGAACTATCTAAATAATAATATGACAGTACTAGAGTTACTTAACTATTTTAAAGATTTTTATGAAGACTTTAGAATAGACAAAGCGAAGGAGTTAATAGGTAAGTTAGGACTTGATTTAAATCAGAAACTTAAGACAATGTCTAAAGGTACTAAAGAAAAAGTACAATTAATACTTGTTATGAGTAGAAAGGCTAAACTATATATCTTAGATGAACCTATTGGAGGGATTGATCCTGCGGCAAGAGATTATATCATTAATACAATATTAACTAATTTCAATGATGATGCTTCACTACTTATTTCAACACATTTAATTAGTGATTTAGAGAAAGTCTTAGATGAAGTAATATTCTTAAAGAATGGTAAAGTCGTAAGAAGTGGTAGTACAGATGAGATTAGAAAAGAAACTAATATGTCTATTAATGATTTATTTAGGGAGGAATTTAAATGTTAGGTAAATTATTAAAATATGATTTTAAGAATCTTTATAAGACTTTACTACCAATCTATTTAATCACAATTGTTATTACTATATTAACAGTTATCCTTAATAATCTAAGTGATACATCTAATTTATTTTCTACTTTAAATGGATTAATGATATTAAGTTATGTTGTTATATTAATGGTATTAGTAATAGGAACATTTTTCTTAAGTATTAGAGATTTCTATTTAGACTTTGCAACTGAAAGAGGCTATTTAACTAATACTTTACCAGTTAAGAAAAGCACTATTATTACATCTAAATTTATAACAAGTGTTGTTACTATGTTATCAAGCATTGTTGTTATGTTTATATCAATTTTAATACTAGTAATAGGTAATGGAGAATGGACAACTTTTGCTAATGCTATAGCTTACTTCTTTAAGGATATACCAGGTGATGCAGTAGTTATGTTAATACTAATGGCAGTTCTTATGATAGTAGCTTATATCTCAGGACTTGCTGTGTGTTTCTTATCTATCGCTTTAGGACAATTAAAAAATACTAATAAACTAGGCTTTAGTTTTCTTGCCTACATCATTCTTTATGTTATCTATGAGATGTACTTTACATTCGCTCTTACCTTTGTTGGAATGGTTAGTCCAGATTTTGTAAGAAGTTTAGATAATGAAATAGGTGCAATAGCATCAGTTAATATCTTATTTGGAATACTAATTGGACTTGTAATTATCATTACAGCGATAATTACTCCTATAACTAACTATATTCTTAAAAATAAATTAAATCTTGAATAGTAGTAAAACTATATTTAATAAAAATAGA